>JANNDF010000469.1:0-1021 GCA_031387445.1 Planctomycetia bacterium | reverse complement strand
CCGAAGACGGTGAACAGGTTGCCGGCCCCGGTCTTCTTCAGCAACTCGTCGCCCATCGCCAGGTCGGGGTTCATCCGCACCGGCAGCACGGACAGCTTCCCGAACTTGATCTCCTTCGACAACTCCGCCGTCTGCTCGTGGACGCTCGCCTCGAACGCGAACGCGCACACCAGCAGCAGGTCGCACTTGCTCCCCTTGATCGCTTCGAGCGCGGCCTTCTTGATGTCCGCGTCGCCGAGGGTGCCGAACTCCGGGCCGACGCACACGCGGACGCCGACGCCCTTGTCCGTCTCCCCTTCGGCCTGGATGTGCGTGCCGGGGAACGGGTCGAGGCGGGTAAACGTGATGCGCTGGCTCTTGTCCGTCCCCTTCACGCCGGCCTTGCGGAGGTTGTCGAGGATCATCTGCCCGAAGTTCCCGGCGGGACTCGGCGAGCCGGGAGCGTGAGCGACCGGAGTTGCTTCGGCGGTCGGCAGGTTGCGGTGCGGACTCAGGCTCTCGACGGTGAACGGCCCGGTCAGCCGCACCACGTCCTTGTCCTCGTACGGCTGGTCGTACAGCGTCTCGGTGTCGGCGTGCCGGGCGATCGCCTTGTCGATCTGCTCGCGGGTCATGCCGGGCTGGATGTCCGGGTTGTTGGCGATGCTCTTGAGGGTGACGTGCGGGACGGTGCGGTACACGAACCCGCGGTGCAGGTCGCGCTGCGTGGCGGGGGCGTTCGGGTCGGCGGGGGTGCCGGTCAGCTTGGCTTGATGCGTGCGGCCTTCGGGGGAGTCGGCGAGCAGGTAGTACGGGAAGCGGGCGGCCATGAGGCGGGTGCGGGCCAGCGCCAGCGCGACGCGGGACGTGTCCGTGGTGATCCACCGCCGGCCCCACTGCTCCGCGACGTACGCCGTCGTCCCCGAACCGCACGTCGGGTCCAGCACAAGGTCGCCGGGGTCGGTCGTCATCAGCAGGCAACGCTCGACGACTTTGGTGTTGGTCTGAACGATGTAAATTTTCTCGTCGGTGAAAGCGCCGG
>JANNDF010000453.1:0-1508 GCA_031387445.1 Planctomycetia bacterium | reverse complement strand
TGTCCGGCGCCGGCGGACTCACGGCGCGCCGTTCGCCCGGATCGCGTCACTCGCCCTTCGGCGGCTTCTTGATGAGGTCTGGCCCTTTGCCGAACTTCTTCTCGTACTTGCCGCTGCCCCCCTTCACATACTGCGTGAAGCCGAGGCGTTCCAGGTTCTTGTCACTGGTGGCGGCCTTGCCCTGCGAGTCGGTCCAGGTGCGGGGGGCGCTTGGCACGCCGAACACGCGGCGGCAGGTGGCGCCGCTCTCCGGGTGGGCGGTCAGCGGGGCCTCGGCCATCGGCTGGAGCACCTCGAACACCTCCCCGCCGGTGCCGTCGTCGTTGATCACTTCGTACAGGTAAAGCGGCATGGGCACTCCGGTGAACCCCGGCAGTGATGCCGGGGGTTGTCGTTCCCCACCCCCGGCATCACTGCCGGGGTTCACCATGAATTCTAACCCTTCGACATCTCGTCGCGGACGGTTTCGAGCAGCTTCTTGGTCAACTTCACCCCCTCGGCCTCACCCACCTTTCCCCCCTCGTACTCGATGCCGATGAACCCGGCGTACTTGTGCTTCTTACACACGATGTCGAGCATCTTGCGGTAGTCGGTCTTCGTCTCGTTCCCCTTGTCGTCGAAGTCGTGCGTCTTGGCGCTCACCCCTTTGGCGAACGGCATCAGCTCGTCCACGCCGGTGTACCGGTCGTACTGACCGTCCTTCAGCCCTTCCACCCCTTCAATCTTACCCACGCCGAAGTTGCCGAAGTCGGGCAGGGTGCCGCACCGCTTGTGACCCACCAGCTTCATCACCCCGGCCAGCCACTTGCCGTGGCTGCTCAGCCCGCCGTGGTTCTCGACGATCACGTTGATCTCGTGCTTGTCGCCCAGTTCGCTCAGCTTCTTCAGCCCGTCGGCGGCCAGCTTCTGCGTCTCCTCGAACCCCTTCTTCCAGTCGCTTGCGGCGTTCACCCGGATGCTGTGGCAGCCCAGGAACTTGGCCCACTCCAGCCACCGCACGTGGTTGTCCACCGCTGTCTGCCGCTTCTTGTCGTCCGGGTCGCCCAGGTTGCCCTCGCCGTCGCACATGATGAGCACGCTGGTCACGCCGTTGTCGTTGGCCACCTTCTTCAGGTCTTTCAGGTAGGCCTCGTCCTTCTTCTTGGCGGCGTAGAACTGGTTGACGTACTCGACGGCCTCGATGCCGTGCTCCTTCTTGGCGATCTCGGCGAACTTGAGCGGGTCTTTCGTCTCCCCGTCCTTCTTGCTGAAGAAGGCCTTGTGGTACGACCACTGCGCGAGGGAGATTTTGAACAGCGGCGCTTTGGCGTCGGCGGCGAACAGCCGCGGGGCGACGGCGACAGCGGCGGCCCCGGCGGAGGCGGCGAGGAACGAGCGGCGGGAGAGCATGGCGAACTCGCGGGAGGAGGGAACGGCCCGCGGGGATTGTACGAGTGATGGGGCAGTGGGGCCTCAGCCTGGTGGGGCCGGCGTCCCGCCGGCCTTGTACCCTGGCCGGCGGGACGCCG
>JANNDF010000443.1:0-7292 GCA_031387445.1 Planctomycetia bacterium | reverse complement strand
CCCCCACACCCGGGGGGGGGCGGTGTGGGCCCCCCCCCCCCGGGCGCGCCCCCACCCCGGCGGGGGCGGGGCGCCAGCCGGTAGCCAGGGGTGGAGGAGCAGTCGCGCAGCGACGCGACGGAACCCCTGGACAGGGGGAACCCAAACAAATGAACAAGCCCCGGAGGGGCGACAGATCCGATGTCTGTCGCCCCTCCGGGGCTTGTTCAATTTTTACCTCGGTTCCAGGGGTTCCGTCGCTCGCCTTCGGCTCGCCGACTTCACCCCTGGCTAACGTCTGCCGCCGCTCCGCGGCTGGTGGTTCACCCGATCACTTCTCTTTCTTCTCCTCCTTCACCCGTTCGTAACCTATCACGAGCCACTTCTGAAACGCGGCCAGATTCTCATCGTTCAGGCCGGGGACGGTGAGGTTGGTGCGGTAAACCAGTTTGGCGTCGGTCAGCCTGACGAGTTCGCACACCATCGTCTCGGTCTTATCCCCCAGCAACTTGCCGGTGACCTCCAACTTCCCGTCCTTCAGCTTGTACGTGCCTTCCTCCTTCTGCTTCACCTTCGACAGGTCGTTCGGTGGGGCGAAGTACGAAATCCACTTTCCGTCTTTGGTGTATTCGTGGACGATGACGACCTCTTCCATGCCATCTGACGCCGCCACAGTCGATTTCCACCGGCCAACCAGTTTGGCCGTGTCCACCGTGGTGTCCTTGTCGTCGGCCGTCAGCCGCAGCCACACGGTCACCTCCTTCCCATCCTTCAGGTGCAGTTCGGTGTCCGTCAGCTTGACGATCTCCATCGACGCCGTGCTTGGCTTCAGCCCCTCCCGCGGTTTGCCCTTCTCGTCCACCTCGGCGACGGTCCGCTCTAGCGTCGAGCCGGTCACCTTGTACGTGCCCGCCGAGTGGACGAGCCCGCCCGCCAGGTTGTCCGGCTGTGCGAGCTTCAGCTTCACGCCACCGCCCTTCTCGTACTCGAACACGAACTGCGCCTCGATGCCCACGAGTGACAAGGGCGACCGCCCCTTCTCTTTCGCCTTCCACTCCCCCACCAGCTTGGCCGGGTCGATCTTCTCGTCCTTCTTGTCGTCGGCGAGCAGCGGCGAGATGACGAGCGCGGCGGCGATCAGGATCAGGAATGTGCGTGTCACGGCGGTCCCTCGATGGAGCGGTACTCCGAACGAGGGTGAGAGTAAATGACTTGCCGTCGGAGGGGAAGCCGAACCCACTCTCGGCGAGAGCGGACCACCTACCGGAAGTAGTCCGTGCTGCCAGCGGTGTCGCGTTCGACCACCGGGATGCGCTGGTCGCCCAGGATCTCGTTCACCACGCTGGCGGCGGTCTTCTTCCGCAGGCGGCTCTCCGGTCGCAGGATGACGCGGTGCGCCAGCACCGGTTGGGCCATGCGCTTCACGTCGTCCGGCGTCACGAAGTCCCGCCCGCTGATCGCCGCCAGCGACTGAGCCGTGCGGAACAGCGCGATCGTCGCCCGCGGGCTGCCGCCGAGCAACAGGTCTTCGTGCTCGCGGCTGCCGTGGACGATCTCCAGCACGAACCGCTTGATCTTCTCGTCCACATGCACGCTGCGGATCGCCTCCTGACAGTTGATGATCTCGGCCGCACTCACCACCGGCTGGAGGTCGTCAATCGGGTGGCCGTATTGCAGCTTGGTGAGCATTTGAGACTCCTCCTCGAAGCTCGGATATCCCAAACTGAGTCGAATCAGGAAGCGGTCGAGTTGGGCCTCCGGCAGCGGGAAGGTGCCCTCCTGATCGATGGGGTTCTGCGTGGCGACGACCAGGAACGGCGGCTTCAGCACATAGGTCTGGCCGTCCACGCTCACCCGCCGCTCGCCCATCGCCTCCAGCAGTGCGGCTTGCGTCCGCGGAGTCGCCCGGTTGATTTCGTCCACCAGAATGGTTTGGGCGAACACCGGGCCGGGGCGGAACTCGAACTCGGTCGTCTTCTGGTTGAAGATGCTCACCCCGGTCACGTCCGACGGCAGCAGGTCGGGGGTGCATTGCAGCCGCTTGAAGGTACACCCGACGCTGCGGGCCAGGGCACGGGCGAACATCGTCTTGGCCACGCCGGGCACGTCTTCGAGCAGGATGTGCCCCTCGCACAGGTACGCCGACAGGGCGAGCGCCAGTTGCGGCCGCTTGCCGATGATCACCTTTTCCATGTTGGCGACGACCTTCGCCGCCGTGCCCGCCACGTCGATTTCCATGCCTGATGTGCCCGCTGGGGTGTGCCGTCAGGATAGGAACGCGAGCGCGGGTGTCGTAGTTTAGAGGGGTGCCTCTTCGCCGCGACCCGTGGGAGCGGTTGGCATCCCCCGCTCCCACGGGTCGCGGCGAACACAGGAGACGCCCCCCATGCGCCCCGCTCTGCCCGCACTGCTCCTGTTCCTGCTTCCCCTCACTGCCGGGGGCGACAACCCGAAGGCCGACACGCCCGCCACCGTCAGCGTGGTGTCGCCGAAGAAGCAGGCCATCGCGTGGAGTACCGAGCAACCGGGCACGGTGTCGGCGTTCGAGACGACGCCGATCGTCGCCAAGCTGCCCGGCTTCGTGGCGAAGGTGCATGTGGACATCGGCGACAAGGTGGACGGGCCGACGAAGGACAAACCCGGCACGCTGCTGGCCGAGGTGTCGATCCCCGAACTGGTGGCCGAGGGGAAGCAGAAGGCCGCCGAGGTGAAACGGGCTGAGGCCGACGTGGAACTGGCGAAGAGCGGGGCGGAAGTGGCGGGCGAACTGGTGGTCGCGGCGGAGGCGGGCGAGGCCGAAGCAAAGGCGGGGTTGTCCCGCGTGTCGGCCGAGGTGGAGCGTTGGGAGTCGGAACTCAAGCGGATGGTGAAACTCGGCGGGGTGGTGGACGCTCAATCGCTGGACGAAGCCCGCAAGCAGGCAAAGATCGCGGCGGCCGGCAAACAGGAAGTGGACGCCCGCGTGCTGTCGGCCGCCGCGGCGGTGCGAGGGGCGAAGGCGAAGGCGAAGCAAGCCGCGGCCGAGGTGCGGGCGGCGGAGGCGAAGAAGGACGTGACCGCGGCCGATCACGAGCGGGTGAAGGCGCTGCTGAGTTACACCGAAATCCGGGCACCGTTCAGCGGGGTCGTTACGATGCGAAACGTCCACACCGGGCACTACCTTCAGCCGACCGGCACCCGGCCCGACCCGCTGTTCGTGGTGGCGCGGGTGGACACCCTGCGGGTGGCCGTG
The DNA here is from genome assembly GCA_031387445.1 of Planctomycetia bacterium. GTDB lineage: Bacteria > Planctomycetota > Planctomycetia > Gemmatales > Gemmataceae > JALHQU01. The sequence goes on along the minus strand of JANNDF010000443.1, from coordinate 4,081 downwards.
GACGTGCCCGAGAGTGTGTCCACCAAGGCCGGTGTGGGCGGTAAAGCGACGATCAAGTTTCCCGCCTTGGGCAACCGCGAGGTGACCGCCCAGGTGACCCGTGCGAGCGGGGCGTACTCGCCCGACGCCCGCACCCTTCGCGTGGAGATCGACTTGCCGAATGCCGACGGCGTGTTCAAGCCGGGGCTGTATGCGTCAGTGAAGCTGAGCGGGACGGGCGGGGACGGGTTCACCCTGCCCGCCGCCGCGGTGCTGTTCGCCGACGAAACGGCCTACTGCTATGCCGTGAAGGACGGCAAGGTCGAGAAACTGCGGGTGAAGACCGGGAAAGTCGAAAACAACACGGTGGAAGTGGTGGGCAAGCGGAAGGCGGGTGCGACGAGCGGCGAGTGGGCGGCGTTCGACGGCACCGAACAGGTGGCCAGCGGCAACTTGGGGGCACTCGCCGACGGGCAGGCGGTGACGGTGAAGTGAACGAAGCACAGGTGGCGCCGTGTTGGTGAATCCCCTCACCCGCCGCCCAAGGGGTGGAGGGGGGGATGGCGACTCCGATCACCGTGCCGGTGCCGCTGATACCTCCACCTCTCCCCCGCGATAGTGGGGGAGAGGTCGCCGGGATGAACGCAGTGAACCCGGCGGGTGAGGGGGCTGGCAACTTCTGGGAGCGATCAGTCATGCAAGACAACCCGCGGCTGAAAGCGTTCGCCCGACAGATGCGCAAGGAACCGGCGCCGACCGAACAGCGGTTATGGCGGTTGCTCCGCGGGCGAACGATGGCAGGATTCAAATTCCGCCGTCAGCACTGGTTCGGCTCGTACATCGCCGACTTCTACTGCCCGGCGGCCAAACTGGTGGTCGAGTTGGACGGCGACTCACATCGCGTGGACGGGGCAGCCGAAGCGGACGGTGAGCGGCAGGCGTACCTGGAATCGCTCGGACTCAGAGTCCTGCGGTTCTGGAACGCCGAGCTGCACGAGAACGAGGACGGGGTGCTGACGACCATCTGGCAAGCGTGTGTGGCCGGGCGTGGGGACTGACCCCCTCACCCGCCGCCCTCGCTCCGCTCGGTGCGGCGACCTCTCCCCCTCTGTCGCGGGGGAGAGGTGTTCAGCGCCTGCGTTCTCAGATAGCTAACCGAAATGGCCAACCACCCCACCACTCCCCTACGGGTGAGGAGGCGCTCCTTCTTCTGACCTTCTGCATCGACGGTCAAGTGACCCCCGTTCGTTCCCCCGCCGCGACTCGTCACATCTTGGCCGCCCGCCGGTTCACCATTGACGTTGGGTGAAGGGGGGCGGCACAATACCCCATCGGGCGGCCGTCTCGGTCGCCCGTCCGGCCGAGCTGCACGGCCGGCAGAGCAACGCTCCAGATCGAGGGCCGACTGACCATGCGTGCATTCCTGCTATCCCTGGCGGCGGTGACCGCCGCCGTACTCGCGGGGGCCGCTCGCGCGGACGACCCGAAGCCCGCCAAGCCGGACGACGCCCCGAAGCCGTCGAAAGGCGCCTACGTCGTCGTCATCGGGGTGAGCGACACCGCCGACCCGACCATCCTGCCCCGCCCGTCGGCTGATGCCGACGCCAAAGCGGTGTACGACCTGTTCGCCGACAAGCAGTACCTGGACGCCAAGCCGGAGCGGGTGAAACTGCTGACCAGCAAAGAGGACGACAAGCGGAAGGGCCAGAAGGCCACCCGCGAGAACATCCTGAAGGCGGTCCACGAGGCCGTCGCCGCCACCGGCAAGGACGACCTGCTGGTGATCGCCTGGTTCGGCCGCGGGGCCAGCGCCGGCGAGCGGACGTGCCTGTTCGCGTCCGACACCACGTTCACGGAGCGGGCGAAGACGGGCGTGCTCGGGGCCGACCTGGAACCGGAGCTGAAGGCCGCCCGCCAGCAGCACGTGCTGATGATGATGGACGTCCACTTCAAAGGGTTCGACGCGGGCAAGGAGTCGGTCATCGAGCCGGGGCTGCGGGAGATCATCTCCGGCATCTTCGGCGGGGAAGACAAGGCCGACCAGACGCTGCCGAAGGACCGCGTGTTCATGCTCGGCACCACCCCGGCCGCCGACCCGCTGATGAAAGGCGACCACGGCCTGTTCGCCACCCTGGTGCTCGACGCCCTGAAGGGGGCGGCCGACAAGGACGGGTACGAGGCGGACGGGCTGGTGACGGTGGACGAGCTGGCCAAGTACATCGAGAAGGAGATGCCCGACCAGTTGCGGACGCTGGGCAAGACGGCGAAGGAGAAGGAGGGCGAGCCGTTCCTGGTGGGCGAAGAGACCTCGCACTTCCCGGTGACGACCAACCCGAAGCTGACGGCGGACGTGGCCAAGCGGGCGGCGGGGGTGGCCAAACTGGGGGCCGACGGGAAGATCAACAAGGAGCAGGCGGCCGAGGGCGAGCAACTGCTCACCCGCATGCCCAAACTGAAGGCCCTGCAAGAGCTGCGCAAGAAGTACCAGGCGCTGGCCGACGGCACGCTGGCGCCGGCCGAGTTCAACACCGCCGCGGAGGCCATCCGCAAAGGCATGGTGTTGGACGCCGACACGGCCGAGCGGTTCAGCAAGAAGGTGATGTCGGCCGTCACCCTCGTGGCCGACCGGTACGTCAAGCCGACCGAGCGGACGGATCTGGTGGTGAGCGCGGTGAAGGGCATGTACCGCCGGCTGGAGGAGCCGCTGCCGGCCGCTCTGGAGGAGAAGCTGAAGGGGTCGGCCAAGTGGAAGAAGGCGGACATGGAGGACGTGCTGACGGAAGCCCGCCTGGCGCTCGGCGCCCGCGAAGACCTGGACGGGCACAAGGACGCCGACCTGGCCATCGTCATGCTCATGGCCAGCCTGAACGACCCGTTCACCAGCTACATCGACAAGGAGACGATCAAGAAGTCGAACTCGGCGCTGAGCGGGCGGTTCGGCGGGGTGGGCATCCAGATCCGCCGCGACCTGGTGAACGACGCCCTGCTGGTGGCCAGCCCGATCAAGGGCAGCCCGGCGTACAAGGCGGGCATCGTGGCCGGCGACCTGATCGTCGGCATCAAGCGGGAGGTGGACCCGGACGGCAACCCGCTGAAGAGCGAGGACAAGAAGGAGTTCAGCACGAAGGGGATGAAGACGGAGCAGGCGCTGGACATCATCCTCGGCCGGCCGGGGGTGCCCATCACCCTGGCCATCAAGCGGGACGGGGTGGAGAAGGACTACGTGCTGAAGCGGGCCGAAGTGACGGTCGAGACGGTGCTCGGCATCAGCCGCATCGAGAACGACAGTTGGAACTTCTGGCTGGATGAGAAGGAGAAGATCGCCTACATCCACCTGAACCAGTTCACCCCGGACACCACCACCGACCTGACGGCGGCGATGAAGCAGTTGACCAAGGACGGGGTGAAGGGGCTGGTGCTCGACCTGCGGGGCAACCCCGGCGGGGCGCTGGACGCCGCCTGTGCCATCTGCGCCATGTTCATCGACGACGGCAAGGTGGTGTCCATCCGCGCCCGCGACCAGCCGGAAGACTCGCTCCGCGCGTCCCAGTTCCGTCCACTGCTGAAGATCCCGCCGGTCACCACCGTGCCGATGGCCGTGCTGGTGAACGGGGACAGTGCGAGCGCGTCCGAGATCGTGTCGGCGTGCCTCCAAGACTACGACCGGGCGGTGGTGGTGGGCGAGCGGAGCTACGGCAAGGGGAGCGTGCAGACCGTCCGCCCGTTCAACCCGACCGAGGCCAAGGTGAAGCTCACCTTCGCCCGCTACTTCCCGCCGCTCGGCCGCAACATCGACCGCTTCAGCACCCCCGGCAAGCCGGAAGACGAGTGGGGCGTGACGCCGAACAAGGGGTACGAGGTGAAGTTCAGCCGGGAGGAGAAGACCGACTTCCGCGAGATGATGCGGGACCGCGAGATCATCGCCCGCAAGGACGCCAAGGACCCGCCGAAGAAGAAGGAGTTCAAGGACACCCAACTGGACAAGGCCGTCGAGTACGTGAAGGAGCAGATCAAGACGGCGAAGAAGTGACGGGGCGTTGAAGTGGGCGAGCCGTGCCCCGTGAGGGGCCGGGTGTTGTGAAGCACCCGGCCCCTCACGGGG
>JANNDF010000435.1:0-4523 GCA_031387445.1 Planctomycetia bacterium | reverse complement strand
CCCCCCTCACTCCCCCCCCCCACCCGATTCCCCCCGCCCGACTTCCGGGGGTTTTTTGAGCCTCCAAATCACCCCCTCCATGACGGCCGGGGTTCGCCAGACACGTCCCCGAACCCCGGCCGCCCCGCCCGCGTAGGGACTTGAGGACTTGACGACTCAGTTCTCCCGCGGGTGACCCCATGGCCGACGCCCCCAAGCTGAACAGCGCCACCGACGCCACGTCCGCCAGGTACGCCCCGCTGTCCGCCCTGGCGGTGGTCGCCCTGGTGGTGGCCGTGCTGTACGTCGTCCTGCTCGTGTGGCTGGGCGTCCTCGCCTACCTGGCCGGCCAGCCGCTGATCGAGCCGCTGACCGTGGGCCTGCTCATCGCCCTGCCCGTGTTCGGCGTGTTCCTGGCGTTCGTCGCCCGCCGGCAGGTGCGCAACTCGGAAGGCGCCCGCACCGGGGCGGGGTACGCGACCGTCGCCTGGTGGACGTGCGTGGTGGCCGGGGCGTGCTACTTCGCCTACCTGCTGGCCAACGACCTGGCCGTGCGGGCCGACTCCGAGCGGGTCGTCGTCCAGTGGGCGGACAAGGTCGGCCAGATGGCGCCGGGCGACCCGGCCGACAAGGTCACTTGGGAGGCGTTCGAGAAGACGCTCGAACCCGGCTCGCCCCTGATCGGCAACCCGTCGGCGGCGTACTCCCCGCAGATAGCGTTACCGTACGGCCAGTTCCGCAACTGCCCGCTCGCGGTGGTGTGGGCGCGGAACCGGCCGGACGCCAAGTTCGTCCCGAACGGCCTGCGGAAGTGGGAACTCACCCTGGACGGCAAGCTGAACTGCGAGGCCGCCGCCACGCTCTCCTGCCCGGAGGGCGAGTTCCCCGTCACCATCCCGTTGCAGGGCACGTCGGCCGGAAAGGGGAAGCCGCGGGCGTGGCAGGTGCTGCAGAACACGCAGTTCAAGTTCCTCGACCTGGATCAGGCCCCCCGCACCCGGTACGGCTGGCTGGTCACCGACCTGGAGCGGGAGGCGGTGATGTCGGCCGACCAGTTCTTCGAGTCGCTCAGAAGCGTCCCCCCGTTCGGCCCGTCGCTCGCCGTGGACCGCTTCATGTCCGGCAACCCCGGACACCGCAGCAACGACTACTCCGCTCGCCTGGCCCACCCCGAGGGGCTGGCCTTCCGCCTCATGCTGGTGGGCCCGTCCGTGCTGGTGGTCGGCCCGACCGACCCGATGGAGGTGCCGCCGGCCGACCGCTCGCCGCACTTCTTCACCCGCACCGCCGGCCAGCCGCTCGCCGACGACCCGTTCGTTCGCCCGGATGGGCAGAAGGTGGAACGCGGGCTGGCCTCGGTGCGGCGGGTGTGGGAGCAGCCGTCCCTGTCCCAGATCGCTCCGGCCTTCAGGTCGCGGCTCCGCCAGCCGGAGATGGCCCCCAAGTTCCCGCTCACCGACACCGCCGACCCGGCGCGGGTGGTGGTGAAGGTGCCGGTGGACTTCCACCCGCGGCGGGAGGACTTTCCCGGCAAGACGTTCACCACCGGCTACCTGGTGCTGGCGTGCGACGACCCGGTCGCGCTGAAGGAACTGGCCGCCGCCCGCGAGGACGCGAAGGCCGGCCGCGACAAGCCGACCAAGGACCACCCCGGCACCGCCCGTCCGTTCCCCTTCCGCGTCATCCGCTTCGAGACCGACCTGATGCCCGTCAGCGCCCCGGACATGCCGAGCGGCGGGGGCGGCGGTGGGATGGGCGGCTGAGTTGGGAGCCGACCCCGCCGGGGGTCGGGTCGGGTGTGACACCCGGCGACTGGCGTCGCCGGCTCCGGTGTCAGCTCTTCCACCCCCTTCCGGCGTAAGATGGCTTCATGTCTACACCCTTCTGCCCGATCGACGACGCCCTGACCGACCTCCGCGCCGGCAAGACGGTGGTGCTGGTGGACGACCAGCACCGCGAGAACGAGGGCGACCTGGTGATGGCGGCCGACGCCGCCACCCCCGAGAACGTCAACTTCTTCATCCGCCAGGCGTGCGGCCGGCTGTGCGTGGTGTTCGGCAAGGCGGAGGCCGACCGCCTGGGCATGGAACTGCTGCCCGGCCTGCAACTCGACCCGTCGGCCACCCCGTTCACCCGCAACTTCGACGCCCGCACCGGCGTGACCACCGGCATCTCCGCGGCCGACCGCTGCCGTACTATTCGCGTGTGCGCCGACCCGCAGAGCGGGCCGGGCGACTTGGTGCGAGACAAGGGGCACATGGACGGCCTCGTCGCCCGCAACGGCGGGGTGCTGGTGCGGGCCGGGCACACCGAGGGCGTGGCCGACCTGTGCCGGCTGGCCGGCTTCCGCGAGGTCGGCGTGCTGTCCGAAATCCTGAACGCCGACGGCACCATGGCCCGCCTGCCGGACCTTCAGGAGTTCTGCCGGGTTCACCAACTCAAGCTCTGTTCCATCGCCGACCTGATCGAGTACCGCCGCCGCACCGAGAAGTTGGTGAAGCGGGAGATCGCCGTCCCGCTGCCGACCGAGTACGGCCTGTTCCACCTGGTCGCGTACTCGTCCCTGGTGGACGTCGAGCCGCACCTGGCGCTGACGATGGGCGGGGTGGGCGTGGAGGCGAACGGCGTGGTACCGGTGCAAGACGAACCGGTGCTGGTGCGGATGCACTCCGAGTGCCTGACCGGGGACGCCCTGCACAGCGCCAAGTGCGACTGCGGGCCGCAACTGCAGTACGCCATGAAGCAGGTGGCGGCGGTCGGCCGCGGGGTGATCGTGTACATGCGGCAGGAGGGCCGCGGCATCGGCCTGTTGAACAAGTTGCGGGCGTACAAGCTGCAACAGGACGAAGGGCTGGACACGGTGGAGGCGAACCAGCGGCTCGGCTTCGCCCCGGACCTGCGGCACTTCGGCATCGGAGCGCAGATCCTACACGACCTGGGCGTGCGGCAAATCCGCCTGCTGACGAACAATCCGCGGAAGGTGGTCGGCCTCGACGGGTACGGGATGAAGATCGTCGAGCGGGTGCCGATCCAAATAGCCGCCGGCGAGCACAACCGCGGCTACCTCACGGCCAAGAAGGACAAGCTCGGCCACATGCTCGACGGGGAGTGATCCGCCGGGGTGGTCAGAGCGTGGTGCGGCGATCCGGGCGGACCAGTTCCCAGAACTCGTCATGCCACGTCTGCCCCGCCGACGACTCGACGAACGAGCGGGGGAGCATGTCCAGGTACTTGCCGGTCTTGTACGGCAGGCCGGCGTTGCCGCCGGTGTAGAACACCTCGTGGCAGGTGTGCATCCCGCTGCCCACCAGGTACCCCACACACGCCAGCAGGTACTGCTTCTTCATCTCCGAATCGGAGCGGATGACCGGGGCGAAGGTGTACGCGCTGGCCATCAGGGTGCTGGTGGTGCCGGAGACGGCGGCCGAGAACCCCAGGTTGTGCTTCTGCAGTTCCTGGTGGTACTCGGGCAGGATCTTGACCAGGTCCATCTGGAACATGTCCACCCCACGGTTCCGCTTCTCCTTCCGCCGGGTCGCCTCCACCACCCCGGCCCGCTCGAGCGACTTCTGCCACGGGATGGTGACGCCCGGCCCGATCAGGCCCGGCAGCTCGGACCCGCCGGTGTCGCGGTTGAATGCCGGATTGGCCTTCCGCCCGCGGGGCTCCTTGTCGTACCAGTCCTCCCGCAGGCCGAGGGCGTTGGCCAGCGTCTGCGGGGTGTGCCCCTGCTGCCGGGCCATGAGCGAGTTGGAGGTGGTGCAGAGCACTTTCAGGAACACGTCGTGCAGGCCCATCTGCTTGGCCAGGTCGTCGCCGTTGAACGCCGCCAGCCAGCCGTTCATCACCCCCCGCAGCGCTCGCCCCTCGCTGACCCCCTGCTCCGGGGTGATCTTGTCCAGCCGGCCGAAGCTGGTCGCGTTCGACACATATTTGCCGTCCATGTTCACCGCCTGCTGGCCGACGGTCAGCACCCCACCGCCCGGCCCGGTTCGCCGCTCGAAGGCGTTGTCCGGCTGGGCCTTCCAGGTGGACGGGGTGTGCAGCCGCCCGACGTACTTCCGGATGCCGTCGTTCACCAGCCGCACGGCGGGGGCCACCAACCGCAGGTGGTCTAGCACCAGTTGGCCGAGGGCCGAGTCGCACACCAGCCTCCGCTGCTTTTCCACTTCGGCGGTGTACGGCACGCACCCCCGCGGCAGGTCCGACGGCTTCAGCCCGACCTTGTCCCCGAACACGCACCGCCCGTCCGCCGTGAGGGCGACCGCCCGCTGATAGCCCTGCGGGTTCCCCTTCATCGGTTCCAATCGCGGGGGCGTGCTCGAGAATAAGGTGAGGTGACTGTCCACGGGCGTGTTCCTCGGGCGGGGGCGGGGGCCCCACCGACAAAGAGTACGCGGCCGGCGGGGCGAAAATTTCAGCCGGCGGGGAATCTGAGCAACCGACGGGGGAGGCGGCGGCGGCGGAGCGGCTGAAGGCGAAATGATCGGTGAGCCGTAAGCGTGAGCCGACCGGAGTTCCGAAGGCGAGCCGGGAGCGTGAGC
>JANNDF010000412.1:0-11144 GCA_031387445.1 Planctomycetia bacterium | reverse complement strand
TCGACCAGTCCCTCCCGGCGGATGGCCGCCGCACTCGGCGACCGCGTCGCCCGGGCGTAGTACCCGGACCGCGACACCCCCAGCACACGACACATCACGGCCACCGGGAATTCGGTCCGGCGTTCCTCGACCCAGGCGAAGGTCACTTCGCGTGGGCGGCGAAGAACGCCGTCGCTTTTTTCAGGAGGTCACGCTCCATCTCCAGCCGCTTGACCTCGGCTCGTAACCGCCGGTTCTCCTCCTCCAGCGGGGTCTGGTGGCCCGACCCGGGGAAGGCGGCCGCCCCCTTCTCGCGGACCGCCTTCTTCCACTCGTGCAGTCGGCTCTCGGACACGCCCAGTTGGCGAGCCACCTCGGCCACACTCAGCCCCTGGTCGGTCATCATCGCCACCGCGCGGAGCTTGAACTCCGGCGGGTACGTGCCACGCACTTTGGTCATCGGTAGGTCTCCGGGTCAGTTGAGGATACACCGCGTTCCCACTGTCCACGATCCCTGGGGAGCTTCATTCGTCTCCACCTCCCCCCGCACGCGGCGGGTCCGGTCCGCCTGGCACCGGGCGGCCAGCGCGGCGTTGAGTGCCTCCCACGAGTCGGCCGCCGGGACGGGCACCAGGAAGGTGCGGCGGGCGTACCCGACCATCGCCTCCACGTGCCCCTTCTCGTTCGGCCGCCGCACCCGACAGAAGTGGTGCTCGAACAGGAAGTGGCTCTGCAGCCGCAGGAGCTCCCGCGTCGGCGTTCGCCCCCGCGACCCGACGATGGTGGCCACGGCGATGCGGGAGTTGTCGTAGCTGATGCGGGCGGGCACCCCGCCGAAGTGGTCGAACGCGCGGGCGTGCCCCTCCTGGAACGTCTCCGTGCACTCGGCCGGGAAGGCGGCCACGAAGAAGGCGTCCGAGTGCGGCAGGGTGAAGACGAACACCGACGCCGTCACCGCCTCGCCGGCGACCACCACCTGCGCCTCGCCGAAGTCCACCTGCGCCTCGCCCGGCGGGTGGGCCAGGGGAACGAACACCTCCTGTTGGGTCCGCTTCCACTCGGCCACCGCGGTCCGCACGACGGTGCGGCCGCCGGCGTACCCGTGCTCGTCGCGGAGCCGCTGGAAGATCCGCTCGGCCGTATGCCGCTGCTTCTTCGGGGCCGAGCGGTCGGCCTCCAGGATGTGGTGGATGACGGGCAGGAACGGGTCGAGCTTGGGCCGGCGACGCGGCTGCCGCAGGCGGAACGGGGCCGGCTCGGTCTGCCGCAGGATCTTCTGAAGGGTCTGCCAGTGGATGCCGTACTCGCGGCACGCCTGCCGCTTGCTGATCTCGCCGGTGAGGACACGGCGGCGGATCTCGGTCCAAGTCTCCATGTGTGTGAGCACTCCGTCCTCCGGCCGTAGGCGGTGGATGTGACGGGTGTCACCCCACTCTACGACCGGACATGAAACGAAGCGCTGCACATCTCAACTGGTGCCCGCGACCCCGGCGAGCGCTGCACATCTCGACCGGCGTTTACAGCAGTGCAACAGCCACACGACGAGCATCTTGCGGCGGACGTGCGCCTCCGGGTGGGAGTCCCGTTCCACATTTGCCACTCGCTGCTCGTCCTCGGTCAATGCGATCCGGAACACCGCCATCTCGTGGCTCTCTTCGAAGCACGACCGGACCGACTTATCCCCACGGGGAATAGTCCTCCGCCCGCAGCAGGTCGCGCCGTCGATCACTTCTTCTCCGGGGGCTTCGGGGCGGGTTCCGTCTTCGGCGGGAACTTGGCCTCCAACTCCGCCATCAGCTTCTTAAAGTCGTCCCGCTCGCGGAGCGGATCGAGGTCGGTGTTTTTCCTAATGTGCTTGGCGTCCTTGTAGCCCGCCTTCACCGCCTTCTGTAGAAGTTCCATCGCCCGGTCGGAGTACTCCTGCCTCTTGTCTGCGATCTTGCTGCTGGCCATGGAATACATGCTGGCGAAGTAGTACCACTGGTTGGCGTTCCACGTCGGCGTCTTCGTCAGCTCCGCGACCTCGGCCATTGCTTCGGACACCATCCCGGCGTTCAGCCGCGACTTGGCCCGGTTCGCGCGAAACTGCGGCTGCGCAACGGGCGGGCTGATTTCGATAGCCCGGTCCCAGTCCTTCACCGCCGCGGCGAACTTCTGGAGTTGGTCGTGAGCTTCGGCACGGCCCCTGAGACTGTTCAGTAGGAATTGCTTGGCGGTGACATCGTCCGGCTCCTTCGTGTGAATCGGTTGCAAACAATCGATAGCAAGGCCATACCATTTCAAACTCTCGGCCGGATCACCGCCAATGCGGACCAAGTTGCCGAGACTGCCGTAGCTGCCACCGAGACTGACTTTAAACTCGGACACCGTGGGGAAATCGTCGACGAGTTTCTTCTCGATCGCCAGGCCCTTGCGATACTGCTCCTCCGCCGCCACTGGCTTGCCGAGATCGGCGAACACTTCCCCCAAATTGCCGTGGCTCTGGGCCAAGTCAAAGCGGTACGCGGGCACGGTGGGGTTTTCATCCGCGAGTTTCTCTAGGATTGCAAGGCACTTACTAAACTGCTCCACTGCCTCCGCTGGCTTGCCGAGACCGGTGAGCAATACCCCCAGGTTGGTGTGGCTGCTGGCCAGATCCCGGCGATACGCGGGCACGGCGGGGAAGTCCTTGACGAGTTTCTCACGGATCGCCAACGCCTTGCGGTACTGCTCCGCCGCCTCCACAGGCTTGCCGAGAGCGGCAACCTGGATTCCCAGGTTGCCGTGGCACTTGGCCAGGTCTTCGCGGTATTCGGGCACGAGAGGAAAGTCGGCGACGAGTTTCTCCTGAATCGCCAGGGCCTTGCGATATTGTTCCTGCGCCTGCGGACGCTTATCGAACTCGGCGAAGAGGATACCCAAGCTGGCGTGGCTCAGTGCCTGTTCCGCGCGGTACGTGGGCACGGCAGGGAAGTCTTCGACGAGTTTCTCCTGGATCGCCAGGGCTTTGCGCCATTGTTCTTCTGCGGCTCCGCGCTCGCTGTGATCGGCGAACAGGAGAGCCAAGTTGTGGTGGTTTATGGCTAGGTTGCGGCGATACGAAGGCACATTGGGGAAGTCGACGGCCAGCTTCTCATTGATCGCCAGGGCCTTGCGGTACTGCTCTTCCGCTGCCGCACGCTGGCCGAGACCGGCGAGCAGGAGTCCGAGGTTGCAGTGGCTCATGGCCAGTTCGGAGCGGTATCCACGCACGGCGGGGAAGTCGGCGACTAATTTCTCTTGGATCGCCAGCGCCTTGCGCAATTGCTCCTCCGCCGCCGCCTGCTCGCCGTGACTGGCGAGCAGCATCCCCAGGTTGTTGCGGCTCGCAGCCAGATCTAGGCGGTACGCCGGCACGGTGGGGAAGTCATTGGCGAGTTTCTCCTGGATCGCCAGGGCCTTGCGGTACTGCTTCTCCGCTGCCGCACGCTGGCCGAGACCGGCGAACAGCTTCCCCAGTTGGTTATGGCACCCGGCCAGGTCGCTGAGGTAGTCGGCGCTGCCGGGGATGCCTGGGTGTTTCTCCAGGATCGACAGGGCCTTGAGGTACTGCTCCTTAGCCGCCTCATGTTGGCCGAGAGCGACGAGCAGCATCCCCAGGTGCGTGTGGCACAGGGCCACCCGCTGAAGGTACGCGGGTTCGGCGGGGAAGTCGGCAGCGAGCGACGAGTAACTAGTAAGGGCGACGCGCTCCGCCGCCGCGGCTTCCTTGTTCCGCCCTAGGCGGTACTCGATCGTTGCCACGCGACTTGCGGCCAGTGCGTGTCGCGCGCGGGAGCGCTCGTCGTCGGGATTCTCGCCGGCGAACTCGCGGTAGTAGCCGAGCACGCTCTCCAGGAACTTCTTCTGCTCCGGGCTGATCTCCTTCTGCGTGGCCAGCGAATCGCCGGTGACTTCCGAAACCATGGCATCCAGTACGTCGCGGGTGCGGTCGCGGGCCGTCTCGGCTGCGGCCCGCTGGGTCGCCTCTTGCTCCTTCGCCGTCTTCTCCTTCGCCGCCGATCCCTCGGCCGCGACCTTCGCCGCTCGCTCCTTTACCTCGGCGTTCTCGGCCGCGGTCCGGGCGGCCTGGGCGGTGGCGGTGGCGGTACGCTCCTTCTCGGCCGCCGCGTTCGCCTCAATCAAGCCGAGCGTCGTGCCGATCACCCCGGCCACCAGCGTCAGCAGCACCAGACTCGCGGCGATGACCTGCCCCTTGTTCCGCTTGACAAACTTCTTCAGCCGGTAGCCGCGGCTCGGCGGGCGGGCCTCCACCACCTCGTCGGCCAGGTACCGCTGGAGGTCCCGGGCCAGCCCGTTGGCGGTCTCGTACCGCCGGGTGCGGTCCTTCTCCAGCGCCTTCATCACCACCCAGTCGAGTTCCCCTTGCAACAGTTTCGCCAGCTTCGCCGGGTCGATGCTCCGGTTCGCCGCGACGTTCGGCCGGGCGTTGGCCTCGCTCAGCCGGGTGCTCGGCCGCGGCGGCTCGACCTCCCGCACCATGCGGAGCATCTCCAGGATCGCCCAGCGTTTGAACTGCTTGCTGTCGATCGGCGGCGAGCCGGTGAGCAGTTCGTACAGCATCACCCCGAGGGCGTACACGTCGGTGCGGGTGTCGATGTCCATCGAGGACGGATCGGCCTGCTCCGGGCTCATGTACGCCGGTGTACCGACGATGGCCCCGACGTCCGAAAAGCTCATCTCCGTCAGCCTCAGTTCGGTCGCCTTGGCCACCCCGAAGTCGATCACCTTCGGCGTCGGCCGGCCGTCCACTTCCGTCACCAGCACGTTGCCGGGCTTCAGGTCGCGGTGGATGATCCCCTTCTGGTGGGCGTGCTGCACCGCTTGACACACTTGCACGAACAACAGCAGCCGGGCATCGATCGTCAGCCGCTGGGTGTCGCAGTACGCGGTCAGGGGCACGCCCTGCACCAACTCCATCACAAAGAACGGCTGGCCGGCGGGAGTGACGCCACCGTCGTAGATGCGGGCGATGTTCGGGTGGTCCATCAGGGCCAGCGCCTGCCGCTCGGCGTCGAACCGGGCCAGCACGGCCTTCGAGTCCATCCCCGCCTTGATCAGCTTGAGCGCGACCTGCCGCTTCACCGGCTCGCTTTGGCTGGCCAGGTAGACGGAACCCATGCCGCCTTCGCCGATCACTTCGACCAGCGTGTACCGGCCGGCGATGACCGTGCCGTTTCCCTCCCGACCACTGGCGGCCGGACGACGGGCGGGAGGTCTCCCGCTGTAGGTCGCGGTGGCCTCCGGGTCGGCCGAAGCGAACGTGCCAGTGGCCGCGTCGGGTGGGAACGCGCCCGTGGCGTCCGTCGGCCCGGGGGACGTGGCGTCGAACGCGCTGGTAGCGTCGGGTTCGAGGAACCGGCCGGCCCCGGCGTGGACGACGAGCAACGCCTCGACGCGTACGCGGAGGGCGGCGTCCGCCCCGCATGCGCGGTCCAGGTACGCGGCGCGGTCGGCCGGGTCGGCCCGTTCGAGGGCTTCGCCGAAGACGGTCATCAGGCCGGAGTGGGCATCGGACATGGGGTCACCTCGGGGTAGGTTTGCTCCCAATGCCCTGTGCGCGCCGGAAGTACGCCACGGAATCCGATGATTTTCCGGGAGTCTACCCGCCGCCCAGGGCGTCCGCCAGCCACGCGCGGGCGAAACCCCAGTGCCGGTCGGCGGTTCGGCGCGGCAGGCCGAGGGCGTCGGCGGCTTGCCCGAGCGTCATTCCGGCGAAGAACCGCAGTTTCACCAGTTCGGCCGCGGCCGGGTACTCCTCTGTCAGCCGGTCGAGAGCGTCGTCGAGGCCGACGAGGTCGTCATCAGTGGCGGCGACCGGGTCGGTGAGCCGGTCGAGATCGACCCGCCGCCGCCCGCCGCCGCGTTTCAGCCGGTGTCGGTCGCGGGCGCGGTTTACCAGGATTCGGCGCATGGCCTCGGCGGCGGCGGCGAAGAAGTGCCCGCAGCCGTCGAACTGTTGATCGCCAACCAACCGCAGGTAGGCCTCGTGAACGAGGGCGGTGGCATCGAGGGTGTGGCCGTGGGCTTCGGCTGACAGGCGCACAGCCGCGAGCGTCCGCAACTCGTCGTACACGAGCGGGAGCAACTCGGCGGCGGCTTGGCGGTCACCGGCTCGGGCGGCGTCGAGCAGGCGGGTCACGTCGGACATGGAGGCGAGTGTAACCGCCGGGTGACCGCCCCTCGCACGAAAAGCGGCGGAGGTGTCATCAGCAGCGCCGCCGGACGGCTACGTTCAACCGGGTATTGACCTCACCCCCCCACCGCCTCGCGCCGGAGACGGCGGCTTGGCACGCCCTCGGCGCGGAGTAAGAAGCTCGGGATGACCGACTCCGCCGTTCCGCTGCCGAGCGTCCTCGGGTTACAAGCCGGCGAGTGGGACGGCGGCCGCGGACCCCCGCTCGCTTCCTACCTGGCACGGTTCCCGCAACTGCGGCACTGCCCGGAACTCCTTCTCGACCTGGTCCAGCAAGAAGTCGTGTTTCGGGAGCGGCGGGGCGACCGGCCGACCGAGGGCGAATACGCCGCGATCCTGCCCGAGTTGGCGGAGGAGTTGGCCGTCCTGTTCGCGGTCGATCAGGTTTTACGTCCGGGCACGATAACGACCCGCCCCCGGCCCGACGCAGCCCCGACGCTGAACCTCATCCTCACGCAGATCGCCGCACTCGGAGTCGTCCCACCCGCCGAACTCGCCGAAGGCCGGGCCGCCATTTCAGGCTCGGTGGACGGGCAGGTGCTGCTTGCGGAACTGACCCGGCGCGGTTTGCTGACCGAGTTCCAGGCGGCCCACCTCCGATCCGGCCGGGGCGAGGAATTGGTCCTCGGCGCGTACCTCTTGCTCGACCCCATCGGGGCCGGCGGCATGGGTCAGGTGTTCAAGGCCCGCGACCGGGAACTGGGGCGGTTGGCGGCGGTCAAGGTGATCCGCCCGGACCTGCTCACCGGCGCGACCCTGGCGCGGTTCGGGCGGGAGGCCCGCTCCGTCGCCCGACTCGCCCACGCGAACGTGGTCACGCTCTTCGGGGCGGGTTTAGCCGGCCCGCGACCGTTCCTGGCGATGGAATACATCCCGGGCGACACGCTCGACCGGGTCGTTCAACGCGCCGGACCGCTCCCGTTCGGCGAGGCCTTCGAAGTGGTCCGACAGGCGGCGCTGGGATTGCACCACGCCCACGAGACGGGGTTGACCCACCGGGATGTCAAACCCGCGAACCTGATTATTGCCAGGGAATCGTCCGAGCGGCCGCTGGTGAAGGTGCTCGACTTCGGGCTTGCTGGGGCGCGGGCGGGCGTGACGGAAGCCGGATCGCCGCTGACCGGGACGGGGGTCGTGTTCGGCACCCCGGACTTCATGGCCCCGGAACAGTTCCGGGACGCCGGTCGCGTCGACCATCGGGCGGACCAGTACGGTCTCGGCTGCACCCTGTACTTCCTGCTCACCGGCCGACCGCCGTTTCCGGGCGGGTCGCTGTGGGACAAGATGGCCGGGCACGAAGGGGCCACCCCGCCACCGGTGCCGGGGCTGCCGCCGGCCGCCGGGCGGCTGCTCGACCGGATGATGGCCAAAGACCCGGCGAACCGGTTCCCGTCGATCGCCGCCGTAGCGGAAGCGATTGCCGCCATCGCGCCGCCGCCGCCGCCCGATGACGGGCGAACGAAAGCCGGCGACGAGACGGCCACGTTCTCCCACGCATCGACACGCGATTCGGCACGACCCGTCCGCCGCAATCGCTGGCGGTATGTGGCCGGCGTCGCGGGCTGCGTCCTGCTCGCCGTCGGGGTCGTCGTAATCCGCCCGTGGCGGGTCGCCCAACCGGAGCCGCTGACGGAAGACAGTTCGAACCAAACTCTCCCGCCCGTACCTGTGGACCTGCCCCCCACCCTCTCGAAGACCGGCGAGGCCGACCCGTCCATCCTCCGCCGATTCCGGCCGGCCGATACGCGCGTGTACCGCGCCGCGTTCGCCCGCGACGGCCGGCACATCGTGACCGACGGGGAGGACGGGACGATGCGGGTGTGGAACATCGAGGCCGGCAATCCGACCGCCCCGGCCCGCGTACTTCCCGGTGGGTCCGAACCCGCCCGCCTCGGGGCGTTCCTGCCCACCACGTCGTCCTTCCTGGCCGGTGCGACGGACGGGTCGGTCCGGCTGTGGAACCTGACCAACGGGCGATCCGAGGCGCTCGCCGTTCGAGGCAAGGATCTCCCGTGGCGGTCGGTGTGGGCGACGGGGATCGACGGGGCCGGGAAGGTGGCTGTGTCCGGCGAACGGGACGAGGCGGGGGTGGTCCGGGTGTGGGACCTGCGGACGAACGCGGAAGTGGGGACACTTCCCGGCCGGCCCGGTGCGGTCGTAGCCGTCGCGGTCTCGGGCGACGGCACGCTGGCGCTGACGGCGGGCGGGGACGGCTCGACGGCGGACGCCGTCTACTGGGACCTGACGAACCGCCGGATGCACCGCACGCTGAAGGGCCACACGAAGCCGATCTGGTCCGTCGCCTTCTCCCCGGACGAACGGTTCGCGCTGACCGCCGGGGCCGACGCGACGATCCGCCTGTGGCGGTTGGCCGACGGGAAGGAACTGGCCCGCGGGGAAAACCCGGCGGGAGCGCTGCTGCTGTGCGCGGCGGTTCGCACGGACGGCCGGCGGGTCGTGACCGCGGACGGGAACGGGGTGGTTCGAGTCTGGCGGTTGCCGGAGTCGTGGGACGCCGACGGCGGACGGGTCGAACCCGTCCTCGAACTCCGCGGCCACCGGACATCGGTCGAGGACCTGCGGATCGATGCGTCGGGGACGCGGGCGGTGTCGGTCGATTCGGACGGCGAGGTGATCGTCTGGAACCTGGAGGTTGAGTAGCCGTAGCCCGGCGGCTCGCGAGACCGCCCGACGACCTCGACCCTCGTGCGGGCCGGTAACCGATCACAAGTACCAGTCGCCCGAGCCGAAGTCGCTCGGGGTGTCCAGGTTGTAGTCCGAGTAGAACCAGCCCCCGGAGTGCATCTCCCGATGGAACCGATCATACCCGGTACCGCCGGTGAGGTAGTCGCGAACCCCGTCGTAGCCGCCGCTGAGTTCGTCGTTGCCGGCCTCCCCGTAGAGCGTGTCCGTCCCGTAGTGGCCCTGGAGATTATCGTTCCCGTCGCCCCCGAACATGTGATCGTCCCCGTAGTCGCCGAACATGTAATCGTTGCCGCCGTAGCCGTAGAGCCAGTCCTGGCCGTCCCCACCATACAGGCGGTCCATGCCAGCATCGCCGATCAGCACGTCGTTCCCGTTCCCGCCTCGTGCTATCAGGTTCAGATTCCCCGCCCAGTTGTTCACGTAGTCGTGGCCGTCGTAGGCGTAGACTTCGACGTCACCACCCCAAACGCTCCGCGTGGGGTAGTACGCGTGGTTGCCATTCTCGTTCACGTGGTAGTACTGGCCCCAGCCGATCGACTCCTGGGTGATCTGGATGTTGTCCGGGCCGTTGGTGCCCAGGACGACCAAGTCGCCGGAGGTGTTGACGTAACTGGACGGGTTCTCGCGGCTTTCGAGTCGTTCGACCCCGAGCGTCTGCCGTGGGGCGGCCGGCGCGGTGCGGGCGGCAGGCTTGGTCAGGCTGCGCACGAGGTCGGTCAGGAACGTTTTCACGAGGACTCCTTGCTGCCGGGGCAGCGATTGAGTGAACACACTGGGGCGTGAAGGGCGGTCGCGGGCGTCAGGGTCTGTCACTCATCCCGCCTCTCGCGTCCCCCTTCACCACAGTCATCGCGTTGTGTCGGGGGGTGTGACAAACTTGGACGACAGATTTCGGGGGTGGGAAGGAGAAGCGAGCAGCCGACCTACGGGTTGGCTGCTCGCGTGGGGAGGTGCGGGTCCAGTGTGGAGTCGTGGTCAGCCCCACCAGACGTTCGACCAGGTGGCCGTGGCGGAGAACGGGGGTCGAGCCACGAGCCGCCGGCCGCTGGACGCCTGTTTCAGGATGTTGTCCCCGTCGGCGGTACTGAAGTCCGTGACGATGTCCGGGGAGACGGTCCACTGCCCGCCGGACGCCGTGTAATCCTGGAACGACACCTTCACGAACGTGTCCCCTCCACCCCAAATGAACGGGCTGGTCCCGCCCGTCAGGTAGTCGGTGTCGAAATCCCGCCCGCCGTCCAGTTCGTCGTTCCCGCCCTGACCGTAGAGGTGGTCGATCCCCTTCCCGCCGTTGAGGTAATCGGTACCGTTTCCCCCGTACACCCAGTCGTTGCCCTCGCCGCCGTACATGTTGTCGCTGCCGGGGCTCCCGAAGAGGCGGTCGTTCCCCGCACCGCCGTCCATCCCGCTGCCGTTGCCGCGGGTGGTTAGGGTGTCGCCGTCCACCCGACGGACGCCATGGCGGGGGTGATCCGCCGGCTGCTGCGGAAGCGGACGAAGGTGCTGCTGGTGGCCCTCGACTGGACGGACGTGCGGGGGTTCCACACCCTCCTGGCCGGGGCGGTGCTGAAGGGGCGGGCCATCCCCTTGTTGTGGGCCAGCTACACCCAGGGCCAACTGCACCGCAGCCAGAACGCGTTCGAGGAGAGCCTGCTCCGCCTGCTGGTGACCATGCTCCCGGGCGGGGTGAAGGTGGTCGTGCTCGCCGACCGCGGGTTCGGGCGGGCCGAGTTGGCCAAGACGTGCCACGAGTTGAAGCTCCGCTACCTGATCCGTATCAAGCCGGACGTCCGCCCGCACCGGCGAGTACGCCCGCGGGGGGAAAAACGCGGACGGCGTCGGACGGGAGTGCGGCGACCGGGTGGGACCACGACCCGCCGGCGGCGCGGAAGTGGACGCCGCTCGGCCTGCTGATGGTGGCGAGTGGGGGGTTCACCCTGCTGTTCGGCTCGAAGGAGACGAGTGACTTCTGGGCGGACGGGTTGGCCCGCTGGTGGGAACTGGTGAAGGGCGGGTTGGGGCACATCCGTCGGCTGGTCGTGTACTTGGACAACGGGCCGAACGCCGCGGGCACCCGCACGCAGTGGCTGAAGCGGGTGGTGGCGTTCGCCGACGCGACCGGGTTGGAGGTGCGGCTGGTGTATTACCCGCCGTACCACAGCAAGTACAACCCGGTGGAGCGGTGTTGGTCGGCGCTGGAGCAGAAGTGGGGCGGCGGGTTACTCACCAGCCTGGAGGTGATCCT
>JANNDF010000372.1:0-2148 GCA_031387445.1 Planctomycetia bacterium | reverse complement strand
GTTCCAGCGTGACTGGAACCGCCGGCGTCAGCCGGCCGGGTGTCCAATCCTCCCGCCCGGATCGCCACCACCCATGTCTGCCACCGACCGCGAGTTTGGCATCCCGTTCCCCGGCACCGTCGTCGAGCCGGACAAGTATTCGCAGACCGCCCTGAAAGCGATGCCGGAGAGCGGGCGGCTGAACTGGCTGGAACTGTTCGGCCGCGTCGCCCCCGTGGTGCTCGACCTGGGGTGCGGGAACGGGCGGTTCCTCATCGGCAGTGCCGTCGAGCGGCCGGACCACGATCACCTCGGCATCGACGTGCTGCCCCTCGTCATCCGCTACGCCCGCAAGCGGGGCAACCAGCGGGGCCTGCCGAACCTCAAGTTCGCCGTCCTCGGGGCGCTCGAACTGCTCGGGCAGTTCGTCGAACCGGGCGGCGTCGTCGAAATCCACTGCTACCACCCGCAGCCGTACTACGACCCGGCCCACGTCCACCGCCGCCTCATCACGCCCGCGTTCCTCACGCTCGTCCACCGCTCGCTCACCCCCGGCGGGCGGTTCGTCATCCAGACCGACAACCCCGGTTACTGGAAGTACATCAAGCAGGTGGTTCCGGTGTTCTTCGACTTCGAGGAGGTGAAAGGCCGCTGGCCGGACGCACCGAAGGGCCGCACCCGCCGCGAGATCATCGCCACCAAGAAGGGGCTGCCGGTGTTCCGCGGGCACGGCACAGCGAAGGTCGGGCTGAGCGCGGCGGACGCGGTCGCGCTCGCCGAGAAACTGCCCCCGCCGAGGTTCGACGCCGACAACCGCCTGCGGGAGTTGGACCGCATGGGGTAGGCTCTTGAGCCGGCCGGCGGCGAGTGCTAAGCTATCCCCACGTCAGACATCCCTTGGCCAACCCATCGGGCACCCTCGCCGCGTGGTTGGATCACTCCACCCGCGGGGGGCCGTCATGGCCTTCAAGTTCCCATTCAAGTTCCCGCAGCGCGCCCGCTCGCCCGAGTACCCGGAAGACATCTTCGACACCACCCGCATGTCGTTCGGGGATCACATCGAGGAGTTGCGGCGGCGGCTGATCCTGGCGCTGTACGGCCTCGCCTTCTTCCTCACCATCGGGTTCGTGCTGGACAACGTGGGCGAGGCGATGAACATGCCGAACCTGGGCATCGGGCGGCCGATGATGAAGGTCATTACCGAGCCGGCGGAGTCGGCGGCACGGGCCTTCTACGACCGGCGGAACGAGAAGGCCAAGGACCGGCTGACCCTGGAGCCGCCCGACCCGAAAAAGTTGGAGGACGTGCGGAGGAAACTCGACGCGAACGACCGGAACCATGCCGCGCTCACCGACGAGGAGAAGCGGACCCTTCGCAGCGCCCCTGAGAAGTTGCCGGTGCGGATCCCGGTGAAGGAGTTGGAAGACACGTTCGGCATCAAAGCGAAGGACCCGGAGAAGACGCACATCGACGTGGAGATCGAGACGTACCCGCAGCACCTGCACTACCTGAACATCAAGGGGGAGGGTCTGCTCGAGAACCGGCAGTACATGAAGACGCAAAGCCCGGCCGAGGCGTTCATGGTGTACTTCAAGGTGAGCCTGCTGTGCGGGGCGGTGCTGGCCAGCCCGTGGATCTTCTGGCACATCTGGGCGTTCGTGTCGGCCGGCCTGTACCCGCATGAGAAGAAGTACATCCACTGGTACCTGCCGATCAGCGTCGGGCTGTTCGTCTCCGGCGTGCTGCTGTGCCAGTTCGTGGTGCTGCCCGGCGCGGTGAAGGCGCTCATCGGGTTCAACGACTGGATCGCCCTGGACGTGGACCTGCGGCTGAACGAGTGGCTCGGGTTCGCCCTCATCCTGCCGCTCGTGTTCGGGGCGTCGTTCCAGGCCCCGCTGGTCATGTTCTTCCTCACCCGCATCGGCCTCTGCACCTACAAGACGTACCTCGACTACTGGCGGGCGGCGGTCATGATCCTGGCCGTGTTCTCGGCCATCATCACGCCCACGCCGGACGTGGTCACCCTGCTGTACCTGTTCGTGCCGATGATGGGCCTGTACCTGGTCGGCATCCTGGTGTGCTGGTGGTTTCCGCCGAAGAAGTGGGACGAGGGGCAGGAGGCCGAGGCGCAAGTGGCGGTCTAGGCGAACCGTAGGGGCACCCCTTGTG
>JANNDF010000367.1:0-2258 GCA_031387445.1 Planctomycetia bacterium | reverse complement strand
CCGCTTTCATACCGGCTGTTCGTACCGCATCCGGGATTCCTCACACCAACCCTTTGATCGGCTCCGCCCCTTCGACGCCGACGAGTTTCTGATCCAACCCGCTGTAGAAGTAGGTCAGCCCGTTCGGGTCGAGGCCCATCTGGTTCAGCACGGTGGCGTGCATGTTCTTCACGTGGAACTTGTCCCCCACCGGCATGGAGCCGAGTTCGTCCGTCTCACCCACGCTCGTGCCGCCCTTGATGCCGCCGCCGGCCATCCACATGGTGAAGGCGTAGCTGTTGTGGTCGCGGCCGCTGCCGGTGGCGTACTCGGCGGTCGGCTGGCGGCCGAACTCGCCACCCCAGATGACGATGGTAGAGTCGAGCAACCCCTGGCGCTTCAGGTCCTTCAGCAGGCCGGCGATAGGCAGGTCGGTGTTGCCGGCGTGCTTGTTGTGGTTCTTCTCCATGTCGCTGTGAGCGTCCCAGTTGTCGTCGTTGTGGGCGCCGCCGCTGTAGATCTGCACGAACCGCACGCCGCGTTCCACCAGCCGACGGGCGAGCAGGCACTTGCGGCCGAAGTCACTCGTCCGCTCCTTGGTCGGCCCCTCGATGCCGTACAGCTCCAGCGTCTCTTTCGTCTCCTTGCTGAAGTCCACCGCTTCGGGGGCGTGCTGCTGCATCTTGAAGGCGAGTTCGTAGCTGGCGATGCGGGCGGCCAGTTCGCTGTTGTCGGCCCGGCTCTTCAGGTGCTCGTCGTTCTTCTCCTTCAGGCGGTCGAGCAGTTCCCGCTGCTGCTCCCGGGTCACGCCGGGCGGCGGGGCGAGGTCGAACATGGGCGTGCCGCTCGCCTTCAGGTTCACCCCCTGGTAGCTGGCCGGCATGTACCCGCTGCTCCAGTTCTTCGGCCCCGAGATCGGCCCGCCGGTCTTGTCCAGCATGACCACGAACCCCGGCAGGTTCTCGTTCTCGCTGCCCAGGCCGTAAGTCACCCAACTGCCCATGCACGGCGAGCCGGAGAGCAGCTTGCCGCTGTTCATCATCAGCATGGCCGAGCCGTGGATGGGCGACTCGGCGTACATGGAATGCACGAAGGCGATGTCGTCCACCCGCTCGCCCACGTGCGGGAACAGGTCGCTCACCCGCTTGCCGCACTTGCCGTAGTTCTTGAACTTCCACCGCGGCTCGACGATCCGCCCGCCGGCCTTGTGCCCCCCGCGGCCGAACGTCTTCACGTTCACCGTCTTGCCGTCCATGCCGACCATCTTCGGCTTCTCGTCGAACGTGTCGATGTGGCTCGGCCCGCCGTACATGAACAGGAAGATGACGGCTTTGGCCTTGGCCGGCATCATCGGCTTCTTCGGAGCCATCGGGTTGACGAACGGTGCCGCCTTCACCTCGTTCGCCGCGGCCGTGCCGAAGAAGCCGTCCTTCGACAGCATCCCGGTGAGGGCGAGGCCGGTGAACGCCCCGCCCGTCTGCCAGAGCGTTTCCCGCCGCGTGCGGCCACAGAATTGAGACATTGGTATCTCCCTAGGTCCGGCTGTGCCGGACGGCGTTGTGTCGGTGTCCGGCACAGCCGGACATACCGTGCCGGGCTGGCTCCCGTCGGACCGGCTGTGCCAGACATGTTGAGTAATGTCCGGCACAGCCGGACCTACTCGCCGAAATCCGTCGTCAACTTCGTCAAGCGTGTCGGCGTTTCTGTCCCCCAAGCGGGGTCGTAGACGCCCTCGCCGACCCACTTGTGGAAACTCGACCACAGCCAGTCCGCCGCCCGCGTGACGTACCCGTGCTTCACCGGGTTGTAGTGGATGTAGTCGGCGTGGTTCTCGAAGTCGGTCTCGTCACGGATGGTGTGCTCCCAATACTTCGGTTGCCACACGCCCCTCCGTCCGTCGGCCGAACGCCCTTCGGACACCGTCGCTTCATTTCCGCCCTGTGCGAGCCATCGCTTGGTGAACTCCTTCTTCAGCCAGCCCAACCGAGTGGGGTATGCCTCGTCGCCAGTCGGCAACGTCCACAACGCATGCCAGTGGTCGGGCAACAAGACAACTGCGTCGATGCTGAACGGCCAACGATCTCGGCACTCCTTCGTCACCTGCCTCAACAGGTTCCTCGCTTCGGGCCTGGCGAAGAGCGGGCGACGGCCATCGGTAACGACCGTGAAGAAGTAGGTGGCACCCGGCACGAAGTAACGTCGGTAGTCGGGCATGACAGCACCCGATGTAGGTCCGGCTGTGCCGGACATTTTGAGTCCATGTCCGGCACAGCCGGACC
>JANNDF010000357.1:0-2212 GCA_031387445.1 Planctomycetia bacterium | reverse complement strand
TTCGCCTCCATCATCCGGCCGGCGGATTGTAAGTTAGTTGCACCCACGGCCCTCGCGGGCCGGGTTCGCCAAGAACGGCTCTCACCCCGGTGCTGCTCGTGTCCGATCTCGCGTTCCAGCGGTGCGTTCACCCCCACTGCGGCACCACCGTCGATCTGGCCGACACGTCGTTCCAGTGCCCCAAGTGCGGCGGGTTGCTTGATGTCGCTTACGACTGGGACCGCCTGCCGGTGCCGAAGTCGCTCAAGCACTTCGAGAGCAAATGGTCGAACCGCCACCACCCGCTCGACTTCTCCGGCGTGTGGCGGTTCCGCGAGCTGTTCCCGTTCGCCCCGGACGACAAGGTGGTGACCATCGGCGAGGGGCAGACGCTCTGCCAGCGGGCCGACGGCGTGGCCGCGTACTGCGGGATGAAGCCGGGCACCACCTTCTTGCAGTACGAGGGGATGAACCCGAGCGGCAGCTTCAAGGACAACGGCATGACGGCCGCGTTCACCCACGCCCAGATGGTCGGGGCACGCCGGGCCGCGTGTGCCAGTACCGGCAACACCTCGGCGAGCCTCGCCATTTACTGTGCCGCATCGCAACTCATGCGGGCGGTCATCTTCATCGGCAGCGGGAAGATCAGCTACGGCAAGCTGAGCCAGGCGCTCGAACACGGGGCACTGACGGTGCAGATCGCCGGCGACTTCGACGACGCCCTGCGACGGGTGCAAGAAGTGGGCCGGCAACTCGGCATCTACCTGGTGAACAGCATCAACCCGTTCCGTCTGGAGGGGCAGAAGAGCATCATGCTGCGGGTGCTCGAAGCGCTGCGGTGGGAGGTGCCCGACTGGATTCTGGTGCCCGGCGGAAACCTCGGCAACACGTCCGCGTTCGGTAAGGCGTTCATCGAGTTGACCGAACTCGGGCTGATTCAAAAGCCCCCGCGGATCGCCGTCATCAACGCCGCCGGCGCCGACACCTTCTACCAGCTCTACGAGAAGAACGGCGTGCGGTGGAACGGCGGCAAACCGGACGACCGCAAGATCGGCGTGTACATGAAGTACCTGGACGACGCCGACAAGCGGGCCGACACCCTGGCGAGTGCGATTGAAATCAACCGCCCGGTGAACCTGCCGAAAGCGCTACGGACGATGGAGCGGTGCGGCGGGGTGGTGCGGGAAGTAACCGACGCCGAGATGCTCGACGCCAAGGCGAAGATCGGGGCGGGCGGGCTGGGGTGCGAGCCGGCGAGTGCGGTGAGCGTGGCCGGCCTGCAAAAGCTGGTGCGCGAAGGGGTGATCGACCCCGGCGAGCGGGTGGCGTGCATCCTGACGGGGCACGTTTTGAAAGACCCGGACGCGACGGTGGCTTACCACACCGCCGATCAAAAGATGTTCGAGGAGAAACTCGGCAAGCGGGGCGTGCGGCGGGTCAACTTCGCCAACCGCGCCGTGCAGGTGCCGAACGACCTGACCGCCATCGTGCAGGCCATCGAGCTGTATGCATGAGCGTGGTACAATGCCGTGTGGCTCCGGAGGGCGTGAAATGGCGTCGCTCATCGTCGGCATTGAGGAGGTAGGCCCGGAACGGTTCGGCGAGTTGCACGCGCTGATCCAGGCCGGCACGGAGGTGTACATCGAACACCGCAACGGACACCGGGTGCCGCTGATCTTTGCCCCGCTCGACCCGTCGATCCCGAACTGTCGACTCGTGGTGCTGGGCCTGCACGCCGGCATGATCGAAATGGCACCGGACTTCAACGCCCCGCTGCCGAGCGAGGAGTGGGGGGGGGCTTTCGATTGATCGTCATCACCGACACCCACACCCTCATCTGGCACGATTCCGACCCGAGCCGGGCGTCGAAAGCCCTGATCCGGTATCTGTCGAACCCGGCGTGGACGGTCTACGTCAGCGTGGTGAACCCTTGGGAGATGACGATCAAGGCCCAGACGGGCAAGCTCGTCCTGCGGGCGGACGTGCCGACCATCATCGCCGACGTGGTACGGCAGAATCGGGTCCAACTGCTCTCCGTCACCTACGCCCACATTCTCGCGTTGGGCGGGCTGCCTCCGGTCCATAAAGACCCGTTCGACCGCCTGCTCGCAGCCCAGGCCGTCGCCGAGAACGCGGTCCTCCTCACCGACGACGCCATCTTTCAGCAGTACCCGGTTCAGACCGATTGGTGAGCCGGCACGACCTGGCGAACGGCGGGACGTGAGTCCGCCGG
>JANNDF010000356.1:0-2830 GCA_031387445.1 Planctomycetia bacterium | reverse complement strand
CCGGCGGACTCACGTCGCGCCGCTCGCCGGATTGGTCACTTCCGCTCTTTGATCCACTGGGTTAGTGTCTTCAGCACCTCCGGGGCCATCGTCTCCTCGATGTTCCCGTACTCGCTCACCTGTCCCGTTTTGCTCGGCTGGAACAGGTGGTTCAGCCCCTTGAACTCGACGCACTTGAACGTCTTGTTCCCGCCCTTCTTGAGCGCCGACTCGATCGCCTCCAGGTTGTCTTTCGCCTTCACCTGAACGTCCTTCTCGCCGTTCACCGCCAGCACCGGGCAAGTCACCTTCTCCAGCGTCGGGGCCGGGTCGTGGCACGCGAACCACCGCATCCACGGGTCGGCCAGCCGCCCCACCGACGCCGGCACCGCCTTCTCCGCCTCCGCCCGCTTCTTCTCGTCTTTCTCTTTGGCGATCAGCCCTTTCATCACGTCGGTCAGTTTCTCCTTCGCCTCGTCGGTCGTCTTCGCCGCCCGTAGCACGGGCATGATCGCGTCGATGGACTCCTTCACCTCCTTCTCGTCGGTCTTCGGGTCGAGTTGCTTGGAGAAGTCGAACGCCTGCTGGAACAGGATCCGGTCGCCGCTCACCCCCGGCCCGGCCAGCAGGACGATGAAGGCCACATCCTGCGGATGCTCGGCCGCCACCAGCGGGGCGATGATCCCGCCTTCGCTGTGCCCGCAGATGCCGATCCGCTTCGCGTCGATCTCCTTGCGGCCCTTCAGGTACGTGACGGCGGCGGAGGCGTCGGTGGCGAAGTCGGCGCTCGTGGCATCGACGAACTTGCCCTTGCTCTTGTGCGTCCCGCGGTCGTCGTACCGCAGGCAGGCGATGCCGTTCTTGGCGAAGTGATCGGCCAGCACCAGGAACGGCTTGTGGTCGAAGAGTGTTTCGTCGCGGTCCTGCGGGCCGCTGCCGCTCACCAGCACCACCGCCGGGAACGGGCCGTCGCCCTTCGGCAGCGTGAGCGTGCCGGCCAGTTCGAACTTCGCGATCTTGTTCTCGAACGTCACGTCTTCGGACGGGTACGGGAACGGGGCCTTCGGCGTCTGCGGGCGGTTGGCGACGGGCAGTTTCTCGACGCGAGTCACATCAAGTTTCATCGTCATTCCGCTTTGCACGAACTCGCCGCTGATGGCGTCGCCCTTGTCGTTCAGCGTGCCGTCGTACTTCGCCCCGAGGTCGGACAGGTCGAGAGCGAGTTTACCGTCGGCGAACGTCACCCCCTTCACCGGGATCGCCTCCTTCGTCTGGTCGAGGCTATAGAACTTGGCCGTCAGCTTGTCGTCCTTGTCCTTGCTGATGTCGAACGCCATCTTCAACTCGATCACCCCGGCCTTGAGCGTGCCCAGCCAGATGCCGACTGGCGACGCGGCCTTCGGCTTGTCGTCGGCCGAGGCGAAGGTGACGAGCAGCATGGCGGACAGAATGGCGAGCGGTGTGGGCACGCGGAGCATGTGAGGACTCACTCTTGATGTGTCAGCGGATTGGCTGATCGGTGTCGGCCAAAGTACTCCGCACCCTCCGGGTGGGGTTCGGGAGAG
The DNA here is from genome assembly GCA_031387445.1 of Planctomycetia bacterium. Taxonomy (GTDB): domain Bacteria; phylum Planctomycetota; class Planctomycetia; order Gemmatales; family Gemmataceae; genus JALHQU01. Next base: position 1,286 of record JANNDF010000356.1, on the reverse strand, counting down.
CCGCCCCCGGAGGGTGCGGAGTACTTTACTTCTCCAACTCGGCGACGAGCGCCCGCAGGAACGGCTCGGCGTCGGACACGATGCCGACCGTTTGAGTGCTGCCGCGGTCCATCAGCTTCGTCACCGTCGCCGGGTTGATGTCCACGCACGCCACCTTCACGCTCGCCGGCAGGATGTTCCCGACCGCGATGCTGTGCAAGGTGGTCGCCACCATGAGGCAGAAGCCGGTGCCGGGCACGTGCTTCCGCATCTCGGTCTGCGCCACCAGTGCGTCGGTGATCACTTCTGGGAGCGGGCCGTCGTCGCGGATGCTGCCGCACAGCACCGTCGGGATGCCCCGTGTCACGCACTCGTACATGATGCCCGACTTCAGTTTGCCGGCGTCGATGGCCCCCTGGATGCCGCCGAGCCGCCGGATGGTGTTGATCGTCCGCAGGTGGTGTTCGTGGCCTTCGTCGGTGGGCAACCCGTGGTCGAGGGACACGCCCAGGCTGGTGCCGTAGAAGGCCTGTTCCATGTCGTGCGTCGCCAGGGCGTTGCCGGCGAACAGCACGTTCAGATAACCCCCGCGGATCATCTTCACCACCAACTCCGCCCCGCCTGTATGGACCACCGCCGGCCCGAGCACCGCCATGATCTTCTCGCCCGCCGCCTTCGCCTTCCGCATCGCCCCGGCGACCTCCCGCACGCTCACCGCCTTCGGCCGCTCGCTGCTCACCGGGCTGCTCATGAACTCGAACATGCTCCCCTTCCGCACCTCCGCTTCCGGCGGGAACACCCGCGTACCGCCCCGCCCGACCACGATGCGATCGCCGAGCTTCACCGAGGTCATCGGCAGGCAACGGGGGGTGTCACCGGCGATGACGATGCCGCAGTCCATCTCCTGATCCTGCACGTCGATCCACTTCCCGCCGACCCGCACCTGGGTGCGGAAGTTGGTGCTGCAATAGAAGCCGTCGGGGAACGCGCCGGGCACGTCCGCCGCAACAGTGGTGCAGTCCTTCGGATCGGCGCTGACGGCCCCGTGCGGGTGGATCTCGGCGAGAATGGCCTCGAGCGCCGCCGAGGTGTCGGCGCGAATCTCAATCCGGGCGGAGCTCGTGTCGTCCTGGCGCTCGCCGAGCTGGAACTGCTCGATGTGGTAGGTGCCCCCGCGGGTGAGCACGGCGTCAAGCACCTTCGGCAGCAGCAATGAATCGACGATGTGCCCGTGCATCTCGACGTGTTCGACGAACGGCTTCTTCGGCATGGCGGCACTCCGGGCGAACGGCGCGACGTGAGTCCGC
>JANNDF010000355.1:0-5880 GCA_031387445.1 Planctomycetia bacterium | reverse complement strand
CCGGCGGACTCACGTCGCGCCGTTCGCCACCAACCACCGAGGCGTCCCATGAAACCAATCTGCACAGCCTTGCTCCTCGCCGTCTCGTTCGCCGCGCCGGTCCACGCGGACGACGGCAAAACGTTCTACGTCAACCCGGAGACCGGGGCCGACACCAACACCGGCACCCAGGAGAAGCCGTTCAAGACCCTGCCCGCGGCGGCCGACCGGCTGAACGAACTGAAGGGGGAAGGTGCGGCGACGATCGTCCTGTCACCCGGCAACTATGCCCTCGACCGGCAGTTCTCGCTCAAGGCGACCCGCAAGTACACGAAGGCCGACCGCCTGACGATTCGCGCGGAGGTGCTGCCTGACGATGCGAAGTGGGACACCGGCAAGATGCCGACGCTGATCCACACGATGCCACTCGCACGAGCCGGTTTCACGTTCGGCATGCTCGTGGAAACCAGCCACGTCACCATCCGGGGACTCAAGTTGCTGGGGATGCCGGGCGTGGAAACGCCGAAGCCCGGCATCCTCAATCGCGTCTACCCCATCGGCCGGATGGACAAGAAGTTGGACGACCTCGAAATCGCACAGTGCGTGTTCGCCGGCGACAAGGTGACCAACCCGAACCACCTCGGCGTGCTCGCGCACGGCAACGGGATCAACGTCCACCACTGCCTCTTCCACGGGGTGAAGCTGACGGTCGTGTACTGGACGCCGGGCAGCACCGGCCACGCGATGACGAACTGCTTCGTGAACGGGGCCTACGGTTCGGGCATCTGGACCACGGAGAACGCCGACGACTTCGTGTTCCGCAACAACGTGATTGCCAACGGCAACTACGTCTGGACCTACCAGAGTGGTGCGCTGGCACATCGCGACCCGGACGCCAAAGGGGTGGAGAAAGCTCTCGAGAGGAAGGCGGTGCGATACAAGGTGATCGATAGCCTGTTCGGCGGGAACAAGAAGATGGCTTGCTCCGGGACCGGGGCCAATCTCGGGTTCAAAGACATCGACTCGTCGTTCCTCGAACTCGCCGGCACGAAGGTGACGGACGACGCGGTCGCGGTCGAGACGGACGAGACCAAGAAGGACTACCTGCATCCGGTGGCCGGGTCGAGCGCGGCGAAGATCGGGGTCGGCCTGTTCCTCAACTCGGTCAAGTGAAGGCGCTCCCGATGTCGCTCCCACGGAAGGGGCGCGGCCCGCGCGAAGTGCGAGCCGCCCGGCAAGCGCGGGCGGACCCAGCCCTACCGCTCCGGCCGCTCCTTCGTGGTCGCGCGGCCGGAGAGGACGTGACGGCTACTTCACCTTCGTGTCGGGATACCCCTTCCACGTCCACTCGATGGCGTGCGGGATGAACTGCCCCTGGGCCTTGCCGTCGCAGTGACCGGCCCCCTGAGAGAACAGGTACTGGTACTCGTACCCCTTCTCCTTCAGCACTTTCGCCATGCGGTGGTTGGCTTCCACCCAGTCGTGCATGTTGTCCTTCATCACGTTCGGGTTGAGCAAATCCCGGTCGCCGACCTGGATGAACAGGCGGATCGGCTTCTTCTTCTCCTTGGCGATGAGCGTCTCGTGGAAGCCCCACGCACCGTCGGGGAACTTCTCGTCGAACGGCCACGCCTGGTTGACGAACGTGCCCGAGGTGGTCAGCACGCGGTGGTACAGGTCGTTGCGGAACCACGCCATGATGAGCGCGCACGAGCCGCCCGAACTGCAGCCCATCGCCGCCCGCCCGTCGGGGTCTTTGGTCAGTTTCACTTTGCAGTTCTTCTCCACCCGCGGCAGCACCTCGTCTTCGATGTAGGTGGCGTAGTCGCCGTTCATGTTGTCGTACTCTTTGCCCCGCTCGTGCCCCTGGGCGTCGCCCCCGCCGTTTTGAATGGAGATGAGCACGATGGGCGGGATCCGCTTCTGGGCGATCAGGTTGTCGAGGATCGTCTTGTACCCGCCGGCCTGGCCGGGGCCGTCGTGGACCACCATGAACGGCGCTTCGGTCCCTTCCTTGTAACCGGCCGGGACGTACACCCCGACCTTCCGCTTGTAGTCCATCGTCTTCGTCTCGACGATCAGCGTCTTCGGGTTCTTCGGGTCCGGCGTGCCGAACTTGTCGCGCTTGATGCCGGGATTGAACAGCTTCGTCTCTTTCGAATCGATCTCGAACGACTCCACCTTCCCTTCGGGCACGTCCTTCACCTTGTCCCGCTCCTTCGCGGGGGTGTACTTCGGGCCGATGACGAAGTTGTCGTACTTGTCGAGCGGGGGGTTCTCCCCTTCTTTGAGCACGGTAAACGGCGGGGCACCTTTATCATCGAACTTCCGCGTCGGCTGTGCGGTCGCCACGCCAGAGCAGGCGAGCGCCGCGAGCAGGATGAATCGGGAGAGTTTGAACATGACCCCTCGTCGGTTTGTGGAAGGTGGGGTGAATCGGGACGACGCCTTGGGTGAGCGCCGCTAACCTATTTATCCGATTCCTCATCGGGCAGGCCGGAATCTCATCCGGCATGAGCCGCCGCGGGAGAGACATGCGGCGCCTGTCACCGGTCCGCCCGCAGGTCGCGGAGCATCAGTTGCAAGTCCGACAGGCTGACCGGCTTGACCAGGTGGCCGTCGCACCCGGCGTCGCGGGACTGCTTGCGGTCATTCTCCTGCCCCCACCCGGTCAGGGCGATGATGACCATGCCCGCGCCCCAGTCGTGTGTGCGGATACGTCGAGTCGCCTCGTACCCGTTCAGCCGGGGCATGCCAACGTCCATCAGCACCACGTCCGGGCGGTGCTGCTCGGCCAGTGCGACCGCCTCCACGCCGTCGAACGCGGTGTGCACGTCGTGGCCGAGGATGGCGAGCAACTGCGACAGGCTCTCGGCCCCGTCGCGGTTGTCATCCACCACCAGAACGCGGTGGGCGTGTGTGCGCTTCGCGGGGGAGGGCGGCGGTGCGGAGGGCGGCGGTGCGGAGGGCGGCGGCGGAGGGGCGGTGAGTGCCGGCAGACAGACGGTGAACGAGCTCCCGCGGCCGTCGCTCGCGGCCGTCACCGTGCCGCCGTGCATCTCGGTCAGTCCCTTCACCAGCGCCAGCCCGATGCCCAGCCCGCCGTTCGCCCGCTCGATCGGCCGGTCCACCTGGGAGAACATGTCGAAGATGCTCGGAAGCGCCGCCGGCGGGATGCCGATGCCATTGTCCCGTATCGTCACGCGGGCGATTTCCCCGCTCCGCTCGCCGGTCAGCCACACCTTCCCCCCGGGCGGGGTGTACTTCGCGCTGTTCGTCAGCAGGTTGGAGAACACCTGGGCGAGGCGGGTGAAGTCGGCGTCCAGGTGGACCGGCTCGGCCGGCAGCACGACAGTCAGTTCGTGGCCAGCCGCGTCGAGGGGGGGCTGGGCCGTCTCGACCGCGCTGGCGATCACGTCCGCCAGGGTCACCCGCGCCCGCCGCAGGTCCATCTTGTTCCGGCCGATGCGGGACACGTCGAGCAGGTCGTCGATCATCCGCACCATGTGCGCCAGTTGCCGGTCCATCATGTCCAGGGAGCGGTCACCCGGCCGGACGGACAGTTTGAACGCCTCCAGCCCGTTGCGGATGGGGGCGAGCGGGTTGCGCAGCTCGTGGGCCAGCAGGGCGATGAAGTCGTCCTTCTTCCGGTCGGCCTCCCGGAGGGCTTCCGCCTGCCGCCCCCGCTCGGCCAGGTGGTCTCGCACCTCGTACTGCCGCCGCCGCGACCGCAGCGCCGCCCGCACCACACTCAGCAGCGACCGCACCTTGATCGGCCGCTCGACCAGAGTGGCGTTCATCGCCTCGCGGATGTCGCCGCCGGCCGCCACCTCGCGGGCGAGGACGACCAGCGGCAAGTCCGACCAGGGCGGCTGCTCTCGTAAGGTGGTCGTGAGACACCCGGAACGGTCGCCGGAAATCGCCTCCTCGGTCAGGAGCGCGGTCCCCGCCCCGTGGTGGATGTTTCGGCACAGGCCGGCGAAATCCGCACACACGACGCACGCCAGCCCGGCGGCGGCCAGCACCCGGGCCGTCCGCTCCCCGTCCCTGGCGGTCGGCATCAGGACGAGCACCCGGTCGTCGAGCGTCTGACTCACTTGTCCCCCTCGCCCGGCAGCATCGCCGCTTTCCCCTCGTACTGGGGCACGCCGGTCATCACCCCGCGGAACTCCGTCAGGGCTTCACCCACCGCCACGCCGTCGGAGGTGATCCGCAACTCCCGCAGGGTGCGCTCGTGCTCCCCGGTTCGTTTCTTGAACACGCCCACCGCCTGCTTGATCTCCCCCTTCGCCTCGAAGTAGCGGAACAGCAGGACGGAGTCGGCCAGGTAGCTCACGTCCACGTCGCCGATTTGCCTGCCGTTGCCGACGATCATGCCGTGCTGGGCCACCACCACGATGGTGAGCACGCCCTTCTGGTTCAGGTAGCTGAACAGCTCGTGCAGGTGGGTGGTGAGGAACCGCTCTTCCGGCATGGCGTTCATGTACCCGTTCAGGCTGTCGATGACGATCACCTTCGCCCCCGCCTCGACGGCCCGCCGCACCTCGTGGGCGAACGCGCCGGGTGACATCTCGGCCGGGTCCACCTGCTGCGCGTGCAGCAGGCCGGCGTCGATGAACGCCCGCAGCCCCCCCTCCTTGGCCAGGCACAACTTCTCGACCCGGTTGACCAGTGTGTCGAACACCTCGTCGAACAGGTAGATGGCCGCCTTCTTACCGGCACGCATGGCCGAGATGACGAACTGCATGGCGATGGTGGACTTGCCGACCCCGGCGGGGCCGAGGAAGAGAGCCGTCGAGCCGGTGGACAGGCCGCCGGCGAGCATGGCGTCCAGGTTCGCCACCCCGCTCGGCACCGTCTCGCGGGCGAATGTCTCGTGGTGTTCGGCCGCCACCAGCCGCGGGTGGACGACCAACCCCCCCTGGGCGATCCCGTAGTCGTGATACCCTTCGCGGAAGTTGGACCCGCGGACCTTGGTGACGAACAGCCGCCGCCGCGCCCGGCCGTACTGCGGCAGCGTCCGCTCCAGGACGATGTTTCCGCCGACCAGGCTCTCGGGTTGAATGGTGCCGAACGTGGACGAGCGGTCGTCAAGCAGCAGCACGGTGGCGTGCCGCTCGGCGAAGTAGTCCTTCATCGCCAGCAGTTGGCGGCGGTAGACGAGCGCGTTGCCGGACAGGAGTCGCATCTCGGACAGGCCATCAAACACCACGTGCCGCGGTTTCACCCGTTCCACCGCCGCGAAGATCGCCTGGGTGGTCTCGCCCAGTTCGGTCTCGGACGGGTGGAACACCGACGCCTCCGGCTCCCCGATCAGGTTGATCGCCGTCTTCGTCAGGTCGCACACCTCGATCCCGGCCAGGGACCACCCGTGGGACACGCACGCCATTTCCAGGTCGCGGCGGGACTCGGTCAGGGTGATGTACAGGATCGGCTCGCCGGCTTTCACCCGGGCGAGCGCGAACTGGAGGGCGACGGTCGTCTTGCCCGACCCGGGGTCGCCCTGGATGAGGTAAAAACCCTCGCGGAGGTACCCACCCGTGAGCACGTCATCGAACCCGGGGACGCCGGTCGGCACGAACTTCGGGTGGCTCAACGGGGCCTCGTCATGAGGGAGGGGCGGTGACATCGGCGGCATCCTCCAAGGCTGCGTGGCGGACTCGCGGCTGATCGGAGGGCCAGTTCAGACACAATCAAGATATCAGAAGCCCATTCGATGCGGCGGCCGGACGGGAAGGGCCGGCGTGCAAGTCGGGTGCCGAAAATGTGTCACGACGACCGCCCGAGCGGGCACTCGGCGAGAATGGCGCCAGTCGGGGAGGGGGCGGGTCTGGATGTGATGTGGCGAAGGGGGGAGGCGATTCCTGATCGTGCTGGCGTCCGGCTCGCGGCGCGCATGCT
>JANNDF010000351.1:0-11591 GCA_031387445.1 Planctomycetia bacterium | reverse complement strand
CCGGCGGACTCACGTCGCGCCGTTCGCCGGATTAGTACGCCCGCGCGAACACCACCCGCTTGGCGCTCGGGTTGCCGCTGAAGATGCACGTGCCGCTTTCCGTCGGGCCGTCGAACGGGATGCACCGGATGGTCGCCTTGAACTCCTTCTGCACGCGGTCTTCGGTCTCGCGGGTGCCGTCCCAGTGGGCGTACACGAACTTCAGGTCCTCCAACCCCAACTCCTTCTCTTCGTCGCCGCTCACCGGGAACAGCGCTTTGAACTCGTCGAGCGTGTTCGCCGTGACGGTGCGGCTGTCCCGCATCTTCTTCGCCCGGTCGAACAGCGCCTTTTGAATGTCCCGCAACAGCCCGTCGATGTGCGTCGCGGCCCCGGCGATGGGCACGCCCATCGTCTTCCCTTCCTTGCCCGGCACGTCGCGGCGGGCGACCACGCACGCCGATTTCTCCATGTCCTTCGGCCCGATCTCCACCCGCACCGGCACGCCCCGCAGTTCATACTCGGCGAATCTGTAACCCGGCGCGTTCTTCATGTCGTTGTCGATCTTCACGCTGATCGGCTCGTACCCGAAGAACTCGTTGCGGGGCAAATCGCGCAACTCGGCGGCCAGTTTCTCGGCGGCGGCGAGGCACGGGGCACGCTCGGCCTCGTTCCGCCCCAGCGGGCAGATGACGACGTGTGTGGGGGCCAACCGCGGGGGGATCACCAGCCCGTGATCGTCCGAGTGGGTCATGATCAGCCCGCCGATCAGCCGCGTGCTCACGCCCCAACTCGTCGCCCACGCGAACTCCTTCTTGTTGTCCGCGGTGGTGAACTTCACGTCGAACGCCTTGGCGAAGTTCTGCCCGAGGAAGTGCGACGTGCCCGCTTGCAGCGCCTTGCCGTCCTGCATCATCGCCTCGATGCAGAGGGTGTAGATGGCACCGGGAAACTTCTGCCCGTCGGACTTCGGCCCGACGAGCACCGGCATCGCCATGAACTCCTCGGCGAAGGTGCGGTACACATTCACCATCCGGTGAGTCTCCTCTTCAGCTTCCTTCGCGGTGGCGTGGGCGGTGTGGCCCTCTTGCCACAGGAACTCCGCCGTGCGGAGGAACAGCCGCGTGCGCATCTCCCACCGCACCACGTTGCACCACTGGTTGATGAGCAGCGGCAGGTCGGTGTAGCTCTGAATCCAGTCCTTGTAGGTCCGCCAGATGATCGTCTCGGAGGTCGGCCGGACGATCAGCGGCTCTTCGAGTTCGGCCGTCGGATCGACGTGCAGGGGCTTGCCCTTCTCAGCCTTCAGGCGGTAGTGCGTCACCACGGCGCACTCCTTGGCGAACCCTTCCGCCATCTCCTCTTCTTTGGCCAGGTAGCTCATCGGGATGAAGAGCGGGAAGTAGGCGTTCACGTGCCCGGTGTCCTTGAACATGCGGTCGAGGCCGCGCTGCATCTTCTCCCAGATGGCGTACCCGGTCGGCTTGATGACCATGCACCCCTTCACGCCGGAGTTGTCGGCCAACCCCGCCTCCTTCACCACGTTCAGGTACCAGTCGGGGTAGTTCTTCGCGCGGGGGGTGATCTTCTCGGCCATGAGCGTGGGGTCCGTGGGGGAAAGGGGTGTTATACTGGCGACCCGTCGTATGATGCCCTGCGGAGGTGCCCCATGCTGTCGTGGTTCCGCAACGTGTGGCTGGCGGTGAACACCATCAGCCGCGGCATGTTCGTCACCCTCGCCCACTTCGTGCAGACGTTCCGCCGGCGGGCGTTCACCGAGCGGTTCGAGTACCCCGAGAAGCCGGTGCCCGTGCGGCCCCGCTACCGCGGGTTCCACCGCTTCGACCTGACCGCCTGCATCGGGTGCGACAAGTGCGCCCGCGCTTGCCCGGTGGACTGCATCTACATCGACAAGGAGAAGGCCGTCGCACCGGCCAAGGGGTTCGTCGTCACCGGGTTCAGCATCGACTACACCAAGTGCATGTTCTGCGCCCTGTGCGTGGACCCGTGCCCGGCCGACTGCATCTACATGGGCAGCACCTACGACATCAGTTGCTACACCCGCGACGGCTGCGTGGTCGATTACGCCAAGCTGCCGCTCGAAGTGGCCTGGGGGCAAGACACGCTCAACCCGACGGCGGTTCACGCCAGCAAGCGGGTGAGCCTGCCGGTGTGGACGAAGGCCGCATCAGGCGAGCGGGGGGCGTAAGCCCCCTGGTTCTTCCTCCCCACACCCGGGGGCTTACGCCCCCCGCTCGCCAGGAAGCCGCCCATGACCGCGCTCGTAGCGACAATTGCCGTGTTCGTCTCCGTTGGGGCGGTGTTCCTGCTCGGGAACCTGTTCCTCGGCAAGCTGGTGCGGCCGAACCGCCCGTCGCCGGAGAAGGGAGAGATCTACGAGTGCGGCGAGAAGCCGGTCGGCACGGCGTGGATCCAGTTCGACCTGCGGTTCTACGTGGTCGCCTTGCTGTTCGTCATTTTCGACGTGGAAATCGCCTTCTTCTTCCCGTGGGCGGTGGTGTTCGGCGAACACACCCGGCCGGGTGCCGGCGAAACGTCGAGGGAGTTCGCCCAGTTCGCGTTCTTCGAGCTACTGGTGTTCTTCGGCATCCTGCTCGTCGGCTTCGCCTACCTGTGGAAGCGGGGCGACCTGGAGTGGGTGAAGAGCACGGCGGGACAGGGGTCCGAGACCTCACCCCCCCGACCCCCCTCTCCGAGCGGAGAGGGGGGTGTTCAACCCGCCGACGTCATCGACCAACCGCCACACCACACCGCCGCCTGAGCGGACACACCATCCCCGTCTGCCCCTTGAACACCCCCTCTCCCCTGGGAGAGGGTCCGGGGGGTGAGGTCCTTCAACCAATGCCCCGCTTGCTCCCCCTCATCGCCCTCCTCATGCTGCCCACCCTCGCCGTCGCCGACGACAAGGCGCTCGCCGACCTGTTCAAGCAGTACCTCGACTCCGAGTTCAAGCGGCACCCGTCGTTCGCTTCCGCGAGTGGCAGCCACGAGTACGACGACCGTCTTGATGACCTGAGCGCCACCGCCCGGAAAGCGGATCGGGAAGAAGCCAAGAAGTGGAAGGTCACGCTCGATGCGTTCGACGCGACCAAGTTGACCGACGCAGGCAAGCTCGACCTGCGCATCTGGAAGCACTCGCTCGACTCGCAACTGAAGCTCTGGGAACTCGGCCTCGACCCGTTCGAGACCGACCCGCGGGTGATGGGCACCTACCTGAGTGACAGCGTGTTCACCCTGCTCACGCAAAGCACGCTGCCCCGCGAGCGGAACGTGGAGAACGCGGCCAAGCGGATCGAGTACGTGCCCAAGCTCATCGCCGCGGCGATGGACAAGAACGACAAGACGCTGTTCAGCAAGGCCCCGAAGACTCTCACCGAGATCGCCATCAAGCGGAACCAGGGGGCCATCGCCTTCTACGAGAAGGAGATCTTCGAGCTGGCGAAGGAGAACCCGGCCACCAGCCCGCTGAAGGAGCCGTCCAAGAAGGCGGTGGCGGCGCTGAAGGAGTACCAAACGTTCCTGGAGAAGGACGTTCTGCCGCGGAGCACCGGCGACTGGCGGATCGGCAAGGAGGCGTTCGCCAAGAAGCTGATCCTTGAAGTGGATGCCGGGTACACGGCCGATGAAGTGATCAAGATGGCGGAGAGCGAGGCCGAGCGGGTTGAGCGCGAGATGTACTCCGTCGCCAAGCAACTGTGGTCGAAGCAGTTCCCCGGTGTCGCCCTCCCGCCCGACGACGAGGCCGGCCGCCGCGACACCATCGCCAAAGTGTTGAACAAGCTCGGCGACGACCACGGCAAGCCGGAGGAGATCGTCGGCGACGCGAAGAAGACGGTGGCGAAGATCAAGGAGTTCATCACAGCGAAGAAGATCCTCACGCTGCCCGACCCAGATCGCTGTCAGGTGATCGAGATGCCGGAGTTCCAGCGCGGCTTCTCCGCCGCGTACCTGAGTCCCGCCCCGGCCCTCGATCCGAAGGCCGACAGCCTGTACGCCGTCGCCCCGCCGCCGAGCGAATGGCCGGAAGCCCGCCGGACCGCCTTCCAGAAAGAGTACAACCGGGCGATGCTTCAGGTGCTGACGATTCACGAAGCCTACCCCGGCCACTACGTCCAACTGGAGTACGCCAACCGCCACCCGTCGCTCATCCGCAAGGTGCTGTACAGCGGCGTGTACGCCGAGGGGTGGGCCGTTTACACCGAGCAGATGATGCTCGACCAGGGGTACGGCGATGGCGACCTGAGCCTGCGGCTGCACCAGCTCAAGTTCTACCTTCGGGCGGTGGTGAACGCGATCCTCGACCACAAGATGCACTGCACCAACTTCTCGGACGACGACGCCATGAAGCTGCTCGTCGGCCGCGGCTTCCAGACAGAAGGCGAGGCGTTCGGGAAGGTGCAGCGGGCGAAGCAGAGCAGTTGCCAGCTCAGCACCTACTTCATCGGGCGGATGGCGTTCTACACCCTGCGGCAGAAGGTGCAGCGCCAACGCGGCGAGGCGTTCGATCTGGGCAAGTTCCACGAGGAGGTGCTGAACCAGGGGTGCATCAGCGTGAAGTACCTGCCGGAACTGTTCGGGGTGAAGTGACCGAACGGGAAACGCGAGCGGCCAGTGGGGATACCTCCGGCCGCTGCGTGAAGGGTCAGTCTTTCTTCTTGGGGTCGCCCGCGGGCGGCGGTTCCCCTGCTTTCGGCGGCGGTGGCTCAAGCGGTTTCACCTTCGGCGGGATGCCGTTGCGGGCGTCTTCGATCTCCTTCTGCTGTTCCAGGTGGTAGGCCTTCGGGAAACTCGGCTTGCGCGACGCCGGCACCACCCCGCCCGGCCGTTCACGGATGCGCAACCAAAAGCACTCCGGCCCTTTGTCTTTATCAACTGTCCCCACGCTCAACACGACCACGTCTCCCTTCTTCACGTCGTCCAGCAGATAGCAATGTGAATCGAACTGCCAATGACACACCGCCCCGGTGTCGAGCAGGGTGTGCGGCGGATACTTGGCCGACTCCTTCTTGCCCTTGAGTTGAATCTCGATGGACTCGCGGGACACGTCCACCACCGTGCCGTCGATGATATCCTCCGCCACCATCTTGTGACCGCGACCGAACGGCATCCACGGCGGCTTCGGCCCCTCCTTCGCCAGCGCCGCGAACTCCTCCTTCGTCGTCGGTCGTTTGGGTTCCTCCTTTTTGCCCCCGTCCACGACCTTCTCCGGCGGTTTCGCCACCGGCGGGTCGGCAGAGTTCACCAGTGTGGCGGCAACGACGGCGATCGCCAACGTAAACATGGTCCGTGTCATGGGTCGCACTCGATGGGGTTGGAATGAGGGACGCTCACTCGGCCTTCCGGTGGATGTACCACTTCTTCGCATTCGACGAGCGGTACTGCACCCAGTCGATGTCGTTCGTCCACGTCGGATCTTTGTCAGTTGTGTTTGTGAAGCCCTCTTCGGCGAGGAGGACGTACCACGTCTTTCCAGCCGCTTGATTTGGGCTACTGGACACAGTCCCTTCAACCTTGAACGCCGAGTCGGTGGTGATGGTTTTTCCCGTCTGAATGATATCCCGGTGGCCCGTATCGGCTCCGTCAACCTTCGGCCAGAAACTGCCGCCGGTCAGGAGCAGTGTTTTGGTAACATGGAGAGTGGAAAAGGACGCGACTTCTTGATCGATTGAATTGCCGAGTTCGATCCTCCCACCGGTCACATGGAGAGTGCCGATGATCGAAGCGACCTGAGGTGGCCCGCCTGGAGCGGTAAAGGTCCTGAGATATCCGTCATTCATCAGTACATCTTCGGCGGCTGTCAGCGCTCCGTCGTTTGTAATGTAGAGCTTGCTTGTCGCCGTGTTGAGCTTCACTCCCCACACACTGCCGGGAATTTTCCCTGTCACCTCTAACCCGCCTTTTTTGACCCAGAGCGTGCCGCCTTCGATCAGGACCGAAGGCAGTTTGCCACCATTGTCGTAGATCTCACCTTTCGCCAGCACCTTACCCTCTGCCTTAACTTCGGGCTTGTTGTTCACCTGATTGATGAGTTGTTGCTGGCGGAAGATACCACCATCCAGAACGTCGATGCCCACCCCGTTCAGGATGGTCAGGATTCCGGCTTGGGTGACATCCGCCCCGCTCTCGAAGACGAACTTCGATCCGCTGCTGAGGCTCGTGAAATCCTCACCGATCTGCCCGGCCCCGTGTAATTCCATCGTGGCCGCGTTCGAACTGGTGTTGATCGCGCCGCCGATCCAGCCGAAGGCGCTGGTCACGGTGATGGCGGTGTCTTCAGCCTGCGAAGTGGCGCCGGAGTTCTGCGTGTATACGCCGAAGCCCTGGTCGGTCGGGAATGTGACCGTCCCGCCATAGCCGTTCAGGATGCGGATACCGGCATAGCTGGACAGGTAGTTGGCGTTCCCCGTACTCGGGAAGGTGACACTCGTGTTGCTGTAGGGCGGGGGTGGCGGTGAGGGAGGAGGCGGACTCGGAGGGCCTTCTCCACCGGGAAGGGTTTCGGTCACGGTCGCCGGAACCATGCCGCTGAACAGCAGGATGTCGTCTGCGGTGGGCACGCCGTCGGTCCATTACGATGCATTGCTGAAGTTGTCGCTCGACCCGATCCAGGTGTTGACTGCCGGCACTTCACGCGCTTCGAGGGTTGTCAGGTTGAGCGCCGTGCGTTGCGCCCCCCCCCCCCTGCTTTGCGAACCTGAGACTTGAGCCATCGGAGCATGCTGCCGCCTCCTGTGGGTGTGTCGCCGTGCCTGACCGACGACGGTTGGAATGATCGCGTCAGCCGTACTGCTTGTCAAGCGAGAATCCGTGGTACATGTCGAGAAGGCCGGGCAAGGCTCGACTCAAGACAGCGGCCCGCCGCCCAGCACCGCCACCACCTTTTGCAGCCGGCGGGTGGCCCACACCGCCACCCCCAGGCCGATCATGCCGGCCACGATCAGCCCCGTCACCACCGCGCGGAAGGCGATGGTCAGTTCCAAAGGTGCGAACACCAGTTGCACCACCGCCGCCGTCAGCGGCACCGCCGCCGCCACCAGCGGCGCCCAGTTCAGATCGGCGGTCAGCGTCGCCGCGTCGGAGCGCCGCTGCTCGGCCGTCTGCTCGGCGTGCATCAGCCGCGGCAGCAGGCCCCGCACCACCACCGCCTGCACGCCCAGGAACGAGTACGTCATGGCGATCAGCCCGGACACGATGAACGACACGGTGAAGTGCCCGTACTGCCCCCAGTCGGCCCCCGCGTGCCAGTCGGTGAGGGCGAGCGGGAACACCACCCCGCCGGGGAACCAGCCGATCGCCGCCACCACCGCCGCCCACCGCCCGTAGTGGACCGCCTGCCGCCGCAGGCGGTCGAGCGTGCTGGCCGGCACGCGGTGCGGGGCGGACGACCACAACAGGCGGGCCAGCGGCCCCCACACCCGCACGGCCACGAACACGCACGCCGGGTAGACGAGCAGGTTGTACCAGAGGGTGATGTGCAGGAAGTGGTCAGATTCGGCGGGCGAGAGGGGCACGGCCACCCGGTTGTACGCGATGTTCACCACCGACCCGACGAGGTGCGGCAGGAAGGTGAGCAGCGCGATCGAGCGGAGCGGGGAGTGGGTGAGGAAGCGGGCGAGCCGGTTCGGGGCGGGCAGTGCGTGTTGGCGGTCGAGTTGGTCGGCCGCCCCGCGGAGGGCGGCGGCCAGGTCGCCGGCGGTGGCGTACCGCTCGGCCGGGTCGAACGCCAGACACCGCCGCAGCACCCGCCACACCTGTGGCGGGATGTCGGCGCGGTGGGCGGCCAGCCAGTCGTCGGCGTCCGCCCGCCGCTCGTTCCACATGTCAAGCACCAGCAAATGCGACTCCGCCCGCGGGTCGGCGGCCGGCGGCGGCTTCCCGGTGAGCGCCTCCGCCAGCACCAATCCGAGGGCGTACAGGTCACTGTGCGGGCCGACCGGCGGCTGGTCGCCGATGCCGGCGAACGCGGCCAGTTGCTCCGGGGCCATGTACGCCAGGGTGCCGCCCACCGGGGCGACGGCCTCGTCCGAGACCACCCGCACGGCCACGTTGAAGTCGGCCAGCAGCGGCCGCCCGTAGCGGTCGAGCAGCACGTTGCTCGGCTTGATGTCGCAGTGCAACACCTGGCGGGTGTGGGCGAGCGCCAGCGCGTCGGCCAGCTTCACCCCCAGCCGGCACACCACCGCCGCGTGCCCGCCGCGGTACACCTCCCGGTCCGCCAGCGCGGTCGGGTCGAACGGCACCGGGTCGAACGCCCGCCGGTCCACCGCCGCCAGCAGGTCGCCCCCGGCGGTCGGCCGCCGCCCGCCGCGGAACACGTCGGCCAGCACCTCGCCCAGGTGCGCCCCGCTCACGTACTGGAGGATCAGCGCGCTCTGCCCGGTCGTCTTGTCCGTCGTCTCGGCGAACACGCGGACGATGTGCGGGTGATCCAGGGCGGCGAGTACCGACCCTTCGCCACCGGCCGCCCGATCCGTCACCTTCACCGCCACCAGCCGACCGAGCGACAACTGGCGGGCCAGGTACACGCGGGCGAACGCGCCGCGGCCGAGTTCGCGGATCAGCTCGAAGTCGTCGGCGAACGTGCCCAGTGCCACGTGCGCAACGGGCAGCGCGTCCGGGCCGACCGTCCGCGTCGGGAACTCGTCCGACTGGTCGGTGAACTTCCGGGTCTGCTCGTCATTGGTGGTCATTCCGTCCTACGGCGGGCGGGAAGTGATCTCCCCAAGCGTACCCAACGGTTGAACGCAGTGCCAACGGTTTGTCCGCTTCGCGGCATCTCGCCTCCGCTGGCGGCGAACGCTCTACCGCCCCGCCTTCGACCGGCGGATCAACTCATCGACGATCGTGCCGAGCAGCAGAATCAGGCCGATCATCCACGGGATCCAGTCGGGCGGGCACTCGGTGAAGTTCATGAGCGTGCGCACCACCGGCAGCACCATCGCGCCGAGCACCACGCCGACGGCTGTCCCTTCGCCCCCCCGCAGGCTCACCCCGCCGAGTACCACTGCGGTGATGGCGTACAGTTCGTACTCCGACCCGGCGTCGGTCGGCTTCACCGACCCGGCGTACAGGAACAGCATCACCCCGGCGAGTGCCGCCAGCAGCGAGCAGACGGCGAACACCGACACCTGATGCCGCCACACGTTCACCCCGGCGTATTTCGTCGCCTGGGCGTTGAACCCGATGGCGTACCAGTAGCGGCCGAACGCCGTGCGGTGCAGGAACACCGCCGCCACCGCCGCCAGCACCAGCATGAGCACCAGTTGCGCAGGGAACACTTCGCGCTCGGTCGAGTCTTTGCCGGTCAGCCAGTACCGCAGGTCGAGGATGGACGCGTGGAGCGATTCCGTCGCCTGCTGACCGGCTTCCGCCGCCTGATCGAACCCCGCCCCGGCCGCCATCGCCTGCTGCTTCGCCGTGGAACCGACCGCCGTTTCCGCCGCCACCACGCCGGTGCCCCCTTTGCACACCGTGCGTGCCAGCCCGCGGTAGATGAACATGCCGCAGAGCGTGACCAGGAACGGCTGCAACCGCAGTTGGGTGACGAGCACACCGTGACAGACGCCGATCACCAGCCCGAGCATCAACACGGTGGCGAGCGCGACCAGCGGCGGGGTGCCGGCTTCCATCAGCACGCCGAACGACACCGCCGCCAGCCCGACGAGCGAGCCGACGGACAGGTCGATGCCGCCGGTGATGATGAGCAGCGCCGCCCCGACGCAGATGATGCCGAGTTCGCCGTGCCGGTTGAGGACGGTGACGATGTTCGACCGGCCGAAGGCGTTCTCGTTACTGAACCCCAAACCGACGAGCAGGCCGGAGAGCAGCACCACCACCCCGGTCAGGCGGATGAGATTCCGGCGGGAGAACTCGAACGTGTACGCCAGCAGGCCGAGGGCCACCGCCGCGGCCGCGTACCAGACGGGGAACTGCAACGGCTGGAACGGGATGCCGGCCGGGATCCACACGGCCGACACCACGGCGAACCCGGCCAGCAGGCAGAGGCCGAGTTTGAGCTTCTCGTTCATCGTGTCTCCGCGTTTGTGCTGGTAGGGTGGCCGGCTCTCGCCGAGAGCCGGTTCGATGTCGCTCTCGGCGAGAGCGACCCACCCTAACTACCGCCCGTGGCCAGCCGCATCACCGCTTCTTCGTTCAGTCGGTCGCGGGGCAGTTCGCCGGCCAACCGCCCCTCGTGCATCACCACCACCCGGTCCGACACGCCGAGTAGCTCTTCCATGTCGGATGTAATCATCCACACCGCCACCCCGCGGCCGGCCAGTTCGTCGATGAGCGTGTAAATCTCCGTCTTCGCCCCCACGTCCACCCCGCGGGTCGGCTCGTCCAGGATCAGCACCTTCGGCCCGCGGGCCAGCCACTTGCCGAACACCACCTTCTGCTGGTTCCCGCCGCTCAGCAGCCCGACCGCCTGCCGCGCCGTCGGCGTCTTCACCCGCAGGTTGCGGATCGACTCGGCGTGCATCGTCCCCTCGTCCCGCGTCCGCACCACCGCCGCCGTGCTCAGCCGGTTCAGGTTCGGCAGGCTCAGGTTGAACCCGACGCTCTGCTCCAGCACCAGTCCGTTCAGCCGTCGGTCTTCGGGCAACAGCAACACCCCCGCCCGCACCGCGTCGCTCGGCCGACGGATGCGGAGCGGTTCACCGTTCAGTGTGACTGTCCCGCCAGTGATCGCCCGGACGCCGAAAATCGCTTCGCTCAACTCGGTGCGACCGGCCCCGACCAGCCCGGCCATGCCCAGCACTTCGCCCGCCTTCAGGTCGAACGAAACGGTGTGCGACGGCCCGCCGGCGTACCGCAGGTCGCGGACGCTCAGCACCGTCTTGCCGCCACTCGCCCGGTGGGTGCGGGGGAAGAACGACTTCAGGTCGCGGCCGACCATCAGCCGCACGAGGTTGTCGTGGCTGATCTCAGACTTGCTCAGTTCGCCGGCGTTCTTTCCGTCGCGGAGAACCACCGCCCGGTCGCAGCACCGCTTGATTTCCGCCAGCCGGTGCGAGATGTACATGACCGACACGCCCGACGCCTTCAGGTCGTCGATCACTTCGTACAGGCGGTCGGTCTCCTTCTGGGTGAGGCTGCTGGTCGGCTCGTCCATGATGAGCAGCTTGGCGTCGAGGCCGAGCGCGCGGGCGATCTCGACGAGTTGCTTTTGACCGGGTGGCAGTTCTCCAACAGTGCGGAAGAGGTAGTCGGCCGGCAGCCCGACCCGTTCGAGCAGTTTGCCACCGACGGCGGTGCAACTCTTCCGATCCAGTAGCTTGAGCGGCCCGCCGAATGTCGGCTCGCGGCCGAGGAACAGGTTGTCGAGCACCGACAGGTTCTCGGCCAGGTTCAGTTCCTGGTGAATCAGGCTGACGCCGGCATTCATCGCCGCGAGCGGGGTGGGGAACCGCACCGGCACGCCGTTCAGTCGCACCTCACCGCCGTCCGGCTGGTACACGCCGGCGATCACCTTCATCAGCGTGGACTTGCCCGCGCCGTTCTCGCCGACGACGGCCAGCACCTCGCCGGCATCGAGATGCATGCTGACATCATCCAGCGCTCGCACGCCGGGGAAGGACTTCGATAGACCG
>JANNDF010000344.1:0-2451 GCA_031387445.1 Planctomycetia bacterium | reverse complement strand
GGAGGTGGTCGAGCGGGCGCTGACGAGTGGCAAGCGGGTGGAGCGGGCGGGGTAGGGGGGGCCCACTCAGAGGGTTGGGTTCTATCACCCCTCCCCACTGTGGCAAAGGTATGGTCACAACTTCTTGGCTGGGGGTTTTCGCCGGCGGTCGAACAGTTGCGGGAGCAGTTGGCGGGCGAGGGCCAGCACCTCGGCCAAGTCCACGTCCCGCCGCAGGTCGTCGAGGGTGAGCCGCTTTTCCAGTCCGGCCAGTAGGGCCGGCGGCGTCGATACCACCCGGTGCCTCATCGCCCGCCCGATACGTCCGATGCTGGTGGCCCACTTCAGACGTCTCGCAACAGTACCCCCCGGCGTGATCGTGCTCGACCCGGCCACCGTGTGACCTACCCCACTCCCGTTCGCTACTTCCCTCAACCCCCGCCCGTCGCCGTGCCGATGTAAACGAAGCAGACTACGCGCGGGCCGAAGGAGTCGGCCCACGTCCCCAGGAGGCTACGGATGGCAACTTCACGTTTCACCAAAAGGTTGTGGGCGGTGGCGGCGACGGCGGTCGGGCTGAGCGGGGCGGTCGTGGCCCAGGCGCCGAAGGCGGAAACGGTGCTCGCCCGCCTGCCGGCCGTCGCCGGGGTGAACGTTGCCACCCCGACCGCCGCGGAATTGGCCGGGTGTAAGGTGGAAGTGCGACAGTGGGAGGCCGGCAAGGACGGCGTGAAGCCGAAGGGCGTGATCGTCACCGACGCCTCGGGCCGCAAGCTGCGGCAGTTCATCGACACCACCGGCGGGGACAAGTTCAACATCCTGTCGTACTACCTGGACGGCGTGGAAGCGTTCCGCGAGGTGGACACGAACGGCAACGGCAAGCCGGACTCGTTCCGCTGGCTCGGGTCGAACGGCGGCAAGCAGGGGAAGGACGTTAACGAAGACGGGGTGATCGACGAGTGGGTGAGCATCTCGGCCGAAGAGGTGAGCCAGGAGGTGTTCGCGGCAGTGGCCGGGAAGGACGCCAACCGGCTGCGGGCGGTGCTGGCCACCGACAAGGACGTGAAAGCACTCGGCCTGCCGCCGGCGGAGGAAGCCCGGCTGATGAAGAAGCTGGCCGCGGCCGAGGGCAAGCTGGTGAAGGTGAACGCCGACCTGAAGGCGACGGCGAAGAGCAAGCTGGTTCACGTCGAAATGGACGTGCCGCACACCACCCCGCGGGACGCGCTGGGCACGGCCGATGACCTGGTGAAGCACCGCAACATCGGCCTGCTGGTGGACGCGAGCGGCGACGGCAAGGACATGAAGTACATGACGGCCGGCGAGATGGTTCAGGTCGGCCGCACCTGGAAGCTGGTGGACGGGCCGAGCGCCGGGCTGACCGGCGGGGGCGAGGAGATCGCCGACGCCGGCGGGGTGACGGACATCCCGGAGGCGATCAAGGAGCACGTCGCGGATCTGGGCAAGGTGCCCCCGCCGAAGGACGCGGCCGACATGTCGCGGTACCACCTGGCGCGGGCGGTGATTCTGGAGAAGTGCGTGGCCGGCACCGCCGGGGCGATCCAGCAGCCGTGGCTGAAGCAGATGGTGGACGCCTACGCCGCGGGCGTCGAGTCGGCGCCGGACAACGCCGCCGCCCTCAAGCGGTTGAAGGACTGGAACGACACCATCCAGAAGGGCGGGGCGGACGAGATGAAGGCGTACACGGCGTACCGCTTCGGGGGCGTCGAGTACGCGGTGAAGCTGAAGGAGGCGGGCACCGACCCGACCAAGATGCAGGCGGCGCAGGGGACGCGGAAGGAGTCGCTGGAGAAGTTCGTCAAGGACTACCCGGCCGCGGCCGACGCCCCGGAAGCGATCATGCAACTGGCCATCGCCGCCGAGTTCGACCCGAAAGGGGAGAAGGTGGCGACCGGCTGGTACGAGAAGGTGATCAAGGAGTTCGCCGGCCACCCGCACGCGGCCAAGGCGAAGGGGTCGATCAAGCGGCTCGGGTGCGAGGGTCAGCCGTTCGAGCTGAGCGGGGAGACGCTCGACGGGCAGGCGTTCACCGAGAAGTCGCTCGCCGGCAAACCCGCCGTGGTGCTCTGGTGGGCGAGCTGGGGCACCAGTTCGGCGGACGAACTGAAAAACCTCGCCAAGCTGGAACAGCAGTACGCGGCGAAGGGGTTGACGGTGGTGACGGTGATCCTGGACGATGAGAACACGAAGGCGACGGCCGCCAGTCTGGTGAAGGCGGCCGGGGTGGGCGGCTTCCACCTGTTCGCCGCCGGCGGGCTCGACCGCTCCCCTCTGGCCGCCGCCTACGGCATCCACGGCATCCCGCACGTGTTCACCGTCGGCAAGGACGGCAAAGTGTTCGACCGCGCCGCCCAATACGGCAGCGGGCTGAAGGACGAGATCGAGAAGCTGCTGAAGTGACCTGAGTAGGCGGCACGGTGGACCGGCGGCGTCAGCCGCCTGGGTGGGTGG
>JANNDF010000310.1:0-4147 GCA_031387445.1 Planctomycetia bacterium | reverse complement strand
CCTTCTTTGTCTCGAAGCGCGTCTTCACCTTCCCGACGCCGGGGGCGTACCATTCAGTCACCTTCAAGAGTTTCTGCTCATCCTGTTCGGTCACCGGGATCGCTTTGAATTTGCCAGCCAGCACTTCCACTTCCTCTTCTTTGCCGAGGGTGAAGGTGGTGACATTGCTCCTCACGCCGTTTTCGATCCCACGAGTCCAACTCTCCCCGTCCTTCACCCCCAGGTCGAGCAAGGTGTAGCCGGCGTGTTCCTTCGACCCGACACTCCGCACCTTCTTGTCTCTCACCTCGTATGTGAAGATCCCGTCCTTGCCATACTCCGGCAACGCCACCGTCACTGTAAGGGTGCCATTCTTCTCTTCCACCTTCGTCACCTCTTCGACCATCCCGGCGGTCTTGTTTCCGCGGGCCCACACCCGCTTCGCCCCCACGGTTGTGGGGAAGTAGTACACCGGCTTCGATTTGGGAACCGGTGCGGCGAGTGTGGCAGTGAATAAGGCGGTGAGGAACATCAGGTGTCTCCCTGAAGCCGTTGTCCGCAGATCAGTTTATTCCTGTCGTCCGGGTCGTCACATCAAGAACCCCGTCACGGATCGTCACGCGGCGTTTGCGTCCGCTCGGGCCGGGGCTTAAACTGGGTAATGTGAACGGGTCGTGAAGACCTTGACCCCTCCTCCCGCCGCCACTCCGCTTCTGGGCTTTTCCCCCATGCTGCGCTTTGCCATCCCCCTGCTGCTCCTGGCACTTCCCGCACTCGCCCAGGAGCCGATCAAGTTCGCCCGCACCCCCGATGTGTCCGCCGACGGCAAACTGATCGCCTTCAGCTACC
The DNA here is from genome assembly GCA_031387445.1 of Planctomycetia bacterium. Classification (GTDB taxonomy): domain Bacteria; phylum Planctomycetota; class Planctomycetia; order Gemmatales; family Gemmataceae; genus JALHQU01. The sequence continues at coordinate 3,319 of JANNDF010000310.1, read as the reverse complement.
TGGGCGACATCTGGACAGTGGAGGCCATCGGCGGGGTGGCCCGGCCGGTGACCATGCACGAGGCCCACGACTACGCCCCGGTGCTGAGCGCCGACGGGCGGAGCATCGCGTTCGCGTCGAACCGCCACGGCAGTTACGACGTGTTCGTCGTGCCGGTGGTCGGCGGCAAGCCGAAACGCCTGACGTTCGACTCCGCCGCCGACGTGCCGCTGGGGTGGACAACTGACGGCAAGGGTGTGATCTTCGCCTCCGGCCGGAGCACCGACTACCCCGGCGACATCACCCTAATGAGCGTGCCGGTCGATGGCGGGGCGGAGACCAAGTACACCGGCTTCTACGAGGCGAAGGACGTGCAGTTCAGCCCGACGGGGGACCGGGCGGCGTTCGTCCGCGGGCAGGGGTTGTGGTCGCGGCGGGGCTACCACGGGACGAGCAACGACGACCTGTACGTGAGCAAGGCGGACGGCAGCGAGACGAAGCAGATCACCAAGTTCGACGGCAACGACACCGCCCCCATGTGGAGCGCCGACGGCAAGCGGCTGTACTACGTCACCGAGCAGGGGTCGGCGGCCAAGTGCGCGAACATCGTGGTGCAAGAGATGAACGGCCTCACCCCGGTCGGCTCGCCGAAGGTGGTGACGAAGCACGCCGACGACAGCGTGCGGCGTGCCCGCATCAGCCGTAACGGCGAGTGGATCGTGTACGAGTGCGGGGCCGACCTGTGGATGGTGAACACCACCTCGACCGGCAGCCCGCGGAAGCTGGCGATCGAGGTTCACGCGGACGACAAGTCGAACACCGAGCGGTCCGAGACCTACGTTCGCAACGCCACCGACTACTCGCTCTCGCCCGAGGAGCGGCACGCGGTCATCGTGTGTCACGGGCAACTGTTCCTGACCAAGTTGCCCGATGGCGGCAAGTCCACCCGCATGACCGACCACGGCGGGGCCGACAGCCAGCCGAGTTGGAGTCCGGACAGCACCAAGATCGTGTTCATCTCCGACCGCACCGGCACCGACGAAATCTACCTGCTCGAACAGGACGACGCCGAACACCCGTCGCTCACCCGCGCCCACACCTTCAAGACGACGCAACTGACGAACACCAAAGAGGGCGAGCAGTTCCCGCTGTTCAGCCCCAAGGGGGACAAGATCGCCTTCATCCGCGCCGGCCAACTGTGGACCATGAAGCCGGACGGCAAGGAGCAGACGGTGCTCGTCGCGGACAAGAAGGTGGTGGACTACGAGTGGAGTCCGGACGGCAAGTGGATCGCGTTCAGCCGCACCGACGGGTCGTTCGCCAGCGAGGTGTACATCGTGCCGACCGACGGCAAGGAGAAGCCGCGGAACGTGTCGCGGTACGCCACCTACAACTCGGACATCACCTGGGGGGCGGGCAAGATCGCGTTCATCAGCCAGCGGCGGGGGGCGTACGGCGTCCACGTGCTGCCGCTGCAAAAGCCGGCGAGCGAGGGCACCAAGCCCGACCCGAACGAGATCGAGTGGGACGACATCCACCTGCGGGTGGAGAAGCCGGCGAACATGGTGGTGGAGGGCGAGGCGGCCATCTCCGCCGACGGCACGCAGGTGGCCTTCCGGGCCGTCTCGAACGGCGACGACCTGTGGGCGGTGAGCAGCGACGGCAAGTCGCTCAACCGCCTGACCAGCGGCAGCCAACAGCCGCGGAACATCCGCTGGTCGAAGAAGGGCACCGGAGCCATCTACTTCCTGAACGGCAGCGGCGAACTGCGGACCACGCGGGTGAGCTTCGGCGGGTTCGGCAGCAGCGGGCCGGTCGGCGAGCCGGGGAAGATCCCGTTCTCGTGCAAGATGTCCATCAAGCGGGACGAGGAGTTCGCCGAGATGTTCGCCCAGGGGTGGCGGGCGCTGTCGGACGGCTTCTACGACCCGCAGTTCAACGGCGTGGACTGGAAGGCGACCCGAGCCAAGTACGCGGCGATGGTGCCGCACTGCGCCACCCGCGAAGACCTGTACGCCATGATCGGGATGATGCTCGGCGAGCTGAACAGCTCGCACCTGGGCATCTCCGGCCGCCTGCCGACCCCCGACGAATCGACCGCCGACCTGGGGCTGATCTTCGACGACGCCTTCACCGGCCCCGGCCTGAAGGTGAAGGAGGTCCTGAAGCGCGGCCCGGCCGACAAGAAGGGGCTGGCGATCAAGGCCGGCGACATCATCACGCACATCGACCGCGTGCAACTGACGCCCGGCGTCAACGTGTCCAAGTTGCTCAACAACAAGGCCGGTGAGAGCGTGCCGCTGACGGTGAAGGACAAAGCCGACGCCACCGCCAAGCGGGATGTGGAGGTCGTCGCCGCGGACCGGGCGAAGGTCGGCCAACTGATGTACGAGCGGTGGGTGGCGGCCAACGCCGAGAAGGTGGACAAGGAGAGCGGCGGCAAGCTCGGGTACATCCACATCCCGGGCATGGACGAGAGCGGCCTGGAGCAGTTCGTGCGGGCGCTCTACTCGGACAGCTTCGACAAAGAGGGCATCGTGGTGGACGTGCGGTACAACGGCGGCGGGTTCACCCACGACGAGGTGCTGAACTACCTGTCCGGCCGCGAGCACACGCGGTTCGAGCAGCGGGACGGCGGCATCGGGTTCGTGGTGCGGAACCAGCACCGCAAGTGGGCCAAGCCGCTCACCATGCTCATCAACAACCGCAGCTACTCGGACGCCGAAATCTTCCCGCACGCGGTGCGCGCCAGCGGGCTGGGCAAGCTGGTCGGCCAGCCGACCGCCGGGCAGGTCATCTTCACCGGCAGCACCCGCCTGATCGACGGCAGCACCTTCCGCATGCCCCGCATCGGCGTGTACCGCAACGACACGGTGAACATGGACAAGGAAGGGGTGAAGCCGGACGTGGCGGTGGACATCTCGGCGGACGACTGGAAGTCCGGCCGCGACCCGCAACTGAGCAAGGCGGTGGAGGTGCTGACCACCGACGTGAAGGCGTGGAAGGCGACCAAAGGCGGCACCGGCGTGGCGACCACCGAGCCGAAGCCGGAAGCCAAACCCGAAGTGAAGCCGAAGCCGGAAACCAAACCGGAGCCGGTGAAGCCGACTGGCGGCGGTGGGCAAGCCCCGCCCCCGGAAGCGATCAAGAAGATGACGGATTGAGTAGGGGCGGTCCGCACGAGTCGGCAGACCCCGCGAGCCACACGCTGCGGCATGCCCCCTCACACGCCGCCCTCACTCCGCTCGGTCCGGCGACCTCTCCCCCGCTCCGCAGGGGAGAGGTGGTCGGTGGTCGGCCCTCTCGACTACCAACCCGAACCGCTGACGCCTCACCTCTC
>JANNDF010000292.1:0-1975 GCA_031387445.1 Planctomycetia bacterium | reverse complement strand
GGCGGCACGCCCGTCCCACCTACCTGAAGCAAGGCCGGTGATGGTCTGAGGGCTCTTCATGTCGGACTCGCGCCTGTTCACCGTCACACTGGATGTGATCCGTGGGTATGCCGACTGTGTGCTGGAATACGGGCCGGATCGTGTGTGGTTCCTGGGATCGCACCTGTTGGATTCATTCCGTCAGTTGGTCGAGGCAGTGACGGCGGTGGTGAACGGTCAACCGGCGGCTGAAGCCGAGTTCGACAATGAACCAGTCTACTACCGCTGGGTTGTTGAGCGAACTGGGGTGGCGGTGCGGTGCCTGATCGTCGAAGGGTGCGAGAACAGTGAGACGGACCGCCTGCTGTTCCGGGTGACGGTGCCGATGTCGGATTTTGCCCACACATTGCTCGGGGCGTTCGCCGATCTCCGAGGTCGTGTGGACCCGCCGCAGTACCGCCGCTACCTCCATGGACAAACGTTTCCGGACGAATCGCTGGACAGGTTGCGCGAGGCTGTGGAGCGAATCGCCCACCAGACCCCGGCCGACGATCTTTGACGCGACAGGTTCACCCGCCCGGCCGTGCCCCCAGCGCGAGTTGCTCGTTGATCTCGGCGACGAGCGACGGCAATTGGTCGATGGTGCGAATCGCGGCGTCGGTGCGGGCGTCTTCGTACCGGCTCAACACCACCTCCCGCCGCTGTTCCCGCTCCGCCTTCGTCAGCGCCGCCAACTCCGCCTCGCTGAGCCCCATCTCGTTGCTGCTGTCCACCACGCCCACGCTCCACACGCCGGCGTTGTGCCCGTCTTCGATGTCGATCACCGTGTCGCCCACCTTCACCACCGCCGCCGGCGGGTAGACGCCGGTCGCCTCCATCGCCCGGAAGATCATCCAGGGGGCGGGCCGGCCGGCCGGCACGTCATCCGCACAAATGGTGAAGTCCGGCACATACCCCTGCTCGCGGGCGGCGGCGTACACCACCTCGGCCGCCTCACGGAAGTAGCCGGTGCTGGCGGCCACCTTGATTCCCCGTTTTCGGAGTTCGGCCACGCACGCCACCACACCGGGGATGAGCGCCGAATGCCGGTTCGCCGCGGCCACCTGCATCGGCGTCACGACACGGTACAGGTTTTCGACGTCGGCTTCGGTCCACTCGCGGTGGTGCCTCGTTCGCCACCGCCCGTTGATCTCGGGCACCCGGAGCATCGCCCGGAGGTGGTCCTTCTTGTGCAGGCCCATCGGCCCGCGGGCCTCGCCGATGGTCACAGGCACGCCGGCCTCGGCGAACGCGGCCACGAACGCCCCGGACGGCGCCATGCAGCCGAAGTCGATGGTGGTGCCGGCCCAGTCGAACACGACCAGCTTGATTTCAGTCGGGGCGGACAAGCGAGGCCTCCAGGTGCGGGCGGAACGCGGCGAACGGGGGTGTGACGCGGCCGACCACCTTCGCCTCGTCGTCCCGCTTGCGGAGGGCGACGGCGGCGGCGAAGTGCGGGTGGCGTTCGAACTCGGCCGCCTCCGCGTGTGTCATCGGGCCGCCCTGCAATCGCAGGCTGACGACGGATGGTTCGGACAGAGCGGCGGAGTACGACGGCTCGGCGGCGGACAAGTATCGCTTGGCTTGGACGTGCAACCGCACCGGCTCGGTCACGGGCGGAGGGAAGTGGCGAACCAGGAACCGCATCCCCAGCTCTTCGTGCCGGTCGTCGATCCCGTGCTCGGCGCAGTCGTCGCCGTGCCCGTGCAACAGGTGGCCGACGTCGTGCAGCAGGGCGGCGACGATGTCGGCTGAGGGCGCGCCGGAGTCGGAGGCGAGTTCCGCCGTTTGCAGTGCGTGTTCCAGTTGGGTGACCGCTTCGCCGCCGTACGCGGTGTGCCCGCGGGTGGCGAACAGGTCGTCCAGGCGGACGAGGAAGCGGTCGGGCGTCACGGGGCATGTCTCCCGCGGAGAGGGGTATGGTCAACGGCCGCCGGGGGGGGGGTGACCCCCCGCC
>JANNDF010000282.1:0-6999 GCA_031387445.1 Planctomycetia bacterium | reverse complement strand
TGCCGCCTGCCGGGCGGCACTACCCGAGTGTGTCGCCCGGCAGGCGGCACCTACTTCGCCAGACTCTTCTGCCAGTCGCGGCCGAGGTCTTCGAGCGTCTTGCCGGTGATGTCTTTCCACAGGTCGGGCGAATACTTCCCGTTCCGCATCGCGGCGTTCAGCTTCAGCACCGCGTCCTTGTCGTGCGTCACCACCACGTACTCCAGAAACGCCGCGGTGGTGCGGTAGCTGCCGTCGAACTTCGCCTTCTCCGGGGCCAGCTTGCCCGGTTTCTTCGGCTCGTACTTGAAGAACCGCACGTAGTCGGCCACGCCCTCGACCAGCCAGCCGGGGTTGTTCCGCCCCTTGTACTGCTGCACGCAGTGGGCCGTCTCGTGGACGAACGCGCCCACGTCGTCCTTGTGCTTCTCGAAGTACTTCACCGACCCGACGATCTTGCTCCCCTGGGCGTAGGCCACGCCGTCGTAGTCCTTCTTCAGCGTCATGGTGATCCGCGTCGGCGGGGAGTACCCGTCGGTTTTCAGTTCGTCGCAGATCATGGCGAACTGCTTCTCGCACACCTTCGCCACGCCGTCGAACCACTCCTTCAACTCCGGGGCGTCGGTGGCGTCGGGCACGATCTCCACCGGATTCTTGAACGCCGCCAGCGGCGGGTCGGTTTCGAGGGTGAACTCGCGGATGGCGACGGCCTCCTTCGTGTCGGCGGGGAACTCGATGCGGACGGCGGTGAACTTCTTCTCCGGCTTCGCCGTGGCCGTGCCGTCGCCGAACTTAGCCAGTTGCGCGAACTCCTTGCCGTCGGAAGACCCCGCCAGCACGCCGTCGGCCACCTCGCCCCCGCCCTTCGGCTTGCCGGTCGCCACCTTCACGCTCTTCACCGTCACCGGCTTGTCAAAGGTGAGGGTGAAAGTGTCCGACTTGGTCGGCGCTTTGGCGGACGCGAAGTAGGTGTCGGCCGAGGCGTCGAACGCGAACTGGCGGATCTTGTCGCCGTCGGTGGTGAGTGTGGTCGACACGACCGCCGAAACGGGAGCGGGCTTCTCCGCCTTCGGCGGATCGGCCGCCAGCACCGGCGCGACACACACGAGCAGCACAACCAGACGAAGCAGGCGCGGCATCCGAGTCTCCGTAACGTGTGGCGGGAGGTGAGTTCAAATTACACCGGGGTGACGGCGGCGGCCAAACGCGACTATGAATTCGTCATGAGCACCTTCAACGACGCCCGCGTTCGGAATGCGAACGCGGGCAGCCCGAACCCCGGCGGCCGATACGTCCTGTACTGGATGCAGATGGTCCGCCGGCTGACGCACAACCACGCCCTCGACTATGCCGCCGCAATGGCCCGGCACTTCAAGAGGCCACTGGTGGTGTACGAGGGGTTGAAGCTCAACCCGCCGTGGGTGAGCGCGCGGTTCCACCTGTTCATGCTGGAAGGGATGCGGGAGAACGTGGCCACGGCGAAGGCGATGGGCGTGACCTACTGGCTGTTCGTGGAGACGCCGGGCGACACCGGCCGCGGGCTGGTGCGGAAGCTGTGTGACGAGGCGTGCCTGGTGGTGACGGACGACTACCCGCAGTACATCGTGCCGGCGCAGACCCGCGCGGTGGCGTCGGCGGTGGACGTGGCCGTTCACGCCATCGACGGCAACGGTGTGGTGCCGCTGTCGCTCCTCGGCCCGCCGACCGCCGCCGCCGCTCACCTGCGGCCGAAGTTGCACAAGCTGTTCCCGACCGCCTGGCAGCACCGGGCGAACCCCGCACCCGACTTCACCGGGCTGAGAGGGAAGGGGATCACTCCGCCGTTCGACCCGTGGACCCCGCCGAAGGACTTGTCCGCGTTCGTGAAGACGCTGCCCATCGACCAAACTGTTCCCGCAGTGCCGGGGGCGGTCGGCGGGCCGACCGAAGGGCGGCGGTTGCTGGCCGCGTTCGTGGACGCCAAGCTCGGCCGCTATGCCGACGACCGCTCGCAACCCGACGCCCCCGACACCGTGTCCGCCAGCCGGCTCAGCTTCCACCTGCACTACGGCCACCTGAGCATGGACGAAGTCGTCGCGGCCGTGCTCGGCGAGTCGTGGAAGCCCGACGACATCAACGCGAAGACCCGCAACCGCGACGACTACTTCTGCCGCGACGCGAACGTGAACGGCTACCTGGATGAGGCGATCACGTGGCGGGATGTCGGCTTCCAATGGAGTTGGGCACGTCAACAGTCGGCGGTCAACGGTCAGCCGTCAACCGCGGTCACAACATCGGGGCGGAAGCGGAGTGGGTCGAAGAGCTGGCAAGACGACGGCGAGCGACCGGCGTTCAACTTCGACACGTCCGACTTCTCCCCGTTGTCGGAGCGCGGTACGCTCGCCGGGGTGCTGCCCGAGTGGGCGCTCGCCACGCTGAACAAACACGCCGCCGACAAGCGGAGCCACCTGTACACCCTCGAACAATTCGAGTCGGCCACCACGCACGACGACCTGTGGAACGCGGCTCAGCGGGAACTGGTGGCCACCGGGCGGATTCACAACTACCTGCGGATGCTGTGGGGCAAGAAGGTGCTCGAGTGGTCGCCGTCGCCGGAAGCCGCGTACCGGGTGCTCGAGCACCTGAACAACAAGTACGCCCTGGATGGCCGCGACCCGAACAGCTACACGGGCATCCTCTGGTGCTTCGGGTTGTTCGACCGCCCGTGGCCACCCGAGCGCGCCGTGTTCGGCAACATTCGGTTCATGTCGTCCGACAACACCGCCAAGAAGTTCAAGCTGAAGGGGTATCTGGATTATGTTCGCCGGCTGCCGCAGGTGGCGGACGTACGAACCGGCAAGACGGAGGTGAAGAAGACGGGGACGCTGTTCGATGGGTGACTCTGGAACCGCCGACGTCAGCCGGCCGGGTGCCAACAATCGCACCCAGCCGGCTCACGCCGGCGGTTCCAGAAAAAACCCGCTACACTTTCCTCATGGCCACACCCGCCCCGAAGCCGCCCGCCGCTGTTGCCGAACCGCTCCTCACCCCGGACTTCCTCCGGCGGCTGGAAGCACTCGAACTGGTGTCGCGGAAGGTCCGCGCCGGGCGGATGAAGGGCGACCGCCTGAGCAAGCGGAAGGGCCGCGGGTCGGAGTTCGCCGACTTCCGCCCGTACACCATCGGCGACGACCTGCGGCTGCTCGATTGGAACCTGTTCGGCCGGCTGGAGAAGCTCTTCCTGCGGATGTACCTGGAGGAGGAAGACCTGAGCGTTCACCTGCTCATCGACAACAGCACGTCGATGGACTACGGCACGCCGAGCAAGCTGCGGTACGCCAAGCAGGTGGCCGCCGCCCTCGGGTTCGTCGGCCTCATCAACATGGACCGGGTGAGCGTCGAGACCATCGGCGGCGAACGGGGCGGGCGGAGTCCGGTGTTCCGCGGGCGGCCGAGCCTGCCGCGGCTGATGAAGGTGATCGAGAACATCCCGGCCGGCGGGGGCGGCGAGTTGAACCGCAGCCTGCGGAACTTCAGCCTGCGGGCGACCGGCCGCGGCATCGCCATGGTGCTGTCCGACTTCATGGACAAGGACGGGTTCGAGGAGGGGCTGCGGTTCCTCGCCAGCCGCAACCTGGACGTGTACTGCATCCACATCTTGAGTCAGGAGGAGATAGCCCCGCCCTTCACGGGCGACCTGAAGTTCACCGACATTGAGGACGGCGACGAAGCCGAAGTGACCATCTCCGCCCCGCTACTCGAGAAGTACGAGAAGACGCTCAACGCTTTCCGCGGCACGGTCAACCAGTTCTGCACCAAGCGGGGCATGAGCTACCTGTTCACGTCGAATCAGGTGCCGTTCGAGAAGCTGGTGCTCGGGTACCTTCGGAACCGTGGGTTACTCCAGTAGTGCGGCCTCCGCGTGAAGAGTCGGTGAGCACACGGCTTCGACAAGTCAGCGACATCATCCCTTCACACCACACCTCTACCCTCCTCTTGAACACTGGACGTCGCCCGAACCCTCGGGGGCATTCGGCCGTTCACATTTTTCTCCGGAGGGCGTGTCATGCCGAGGTCGTTGAGTCGTAGCGCGTTCACGCTGATCGAGCTGTTGGTGGTGATCGCGATCATTGCCATCTTGATCGGTCTGCTGCTGCCGGCCGTGCAGAAGGTGCGAGAGGCGGCGGCGCGGATGCAGTGCAGCAACAACTTGAAGCAGATCGGCCTGGCCAGCCACAGCTTCCACGACGCCAACGGCGGCCTGCCGAAGGGCGGGCGGGACGGGAACGTGGGCGCGCCGAACAACGCCCAGACGCGGGACTGCTGCAACTGGACCGACCCGAACGTGACGGCGAAGAACGCGGCCGGCATCATGGACGACCGCACCGGGTTCAACTGGCGGTACCACATCCTGCCGTACATCGAGCAGGACAACTTGCACCGCACCGTCTCCCGTGCCACCCTCTACATCACCCCGGTGAAGACGTACTACTGCCCGACCCGTCGCCCCCCGACGGTGTACGGTGCGGGCACCCGGTGCGACTATAACGGCAACGCTGGCACCGACTTCGACAACGGCACCGCCCGCAACGGTTCGACGAATGGGACCGACGGCCCGCAGTCTCACAACGGCGCGATGGTGCGGGAGAACGTGGGCAACGTGACCATGACCTCGATCACCGACGGCACCTCGAACACCGTGTTGATCGGCGAGAAGTGGCTGAACCCGCGTCGGCACGCGGCCGACGGCGGCGACAACGAGAACGCCACCAACGCCGGCTGGGACCAGTGCGTCATCCGCATCGGCGGGGGCACTTACTCGTACACCTACAACGGCAGTCAACCGGCCACCCAGGGCGTCCACCCCACCCGCACCATCCCCCGCACCCCGCAGCCCGACGCCGACGCCCCGCAGGTGGTGAACGCCACCGGCGGCACCGTGACCATCTGGAACGAACTGTTCGGCTCGTCCCACCCCGGCGGCGCCCTGTTCGTCATGTGCGACGGGTCGGTGCGGAGCATCCGCTACGGGGTCGATCCCGTCGCGTTCGCCGCCGTCTGCACCCGCAACGGCGGGGAAGTGTTCAACATCGACTGACTCACCTTGAAGGAGACCACGATGCGACGATATTGGATGCTTGTGTTGTTCGTGTTCGCCGCCGCCGGGTGTGGTGGAGACACCCCGACGGTGACAACGAACGCCGAGACCGCCGCCCAGCAGGAGGCCGAGCAAAAGAAGGCCGATGAGGAGGAGCGGAACCAGCAGGGCGGGTCTTACGACCCCTCCGCGCCGAAGAAGCCCGACAAGCCGAAGAAGTGACCCGACCCGGCCCGTGCCAACCCGGCACGGGCCGCCTTCGTTCCACGCACACACCCATGCACAGAAATATCACGCTCGTCGGTCTGCTGTTCGCACTACTCCTGCTCGCCGGTTGCGGCGGACCACCCGTCCCGGTGCTCCACCCGGTCACGGGGACGGTCACGATGGGGGGCAAACCGGTCGCCGGGGGCGGACTCATCTTTTTGCCCGAGTCCGGCACCTGGGGCGGCCAGGTGATCAACGGGAGCGTAAACCCGGACGGCACGTTTACAGTCACCACCTCTTGGATGGTGAACGGCAAGACCCAGTTGGCCCCCGGCGCCCCGGCCGGGCGGTACAAGGTGACGTACCACCCGCCGGGCAACGGCGAGCAGATCGGCACGGAGACGGAGCTGCCCGAGGTGGTGGTGATCGAGCCGACGGAGAACGTGCTGGCGCTGGACGTGCTTCCGAACCGATCGGCGCGCGAACTGCGCGCGCAGGCCGCGGCGAAGCGGGACCAGCCCCCGCCGACGACCGAGAAGAAGTGACACCACGACGAGTTGAACCCTCTTCGCCGGTTCTGCGCGTCACTCACTCGCAACCGCCGCCGAAGTCCGTCGGCATGCCTGGTCGGAACTGAGCATCAATCGCGTGTGACGGAGGCGGCGGGGACGCTACACTTGGGTGGCGTCCCCGCCGCGCTCGTTGGTCTACTGCACTCGCCATGACCCCGCGCCTTTACTGCATTCCCGATCTGTCGGTCCGTGTCGCGGCCGTACTGGAGCGCCGCCCGAAGAAGTGGTGGCGGGTGGGTCGATGGGATCTGATTTCCGGCGCTTACACACCGGGGGCGTGGTTCCGCGGTTCGCTCTACCCGCAGCGGTGCGACCTCTCACCGGGCGGGCGTTGGTTTCTCTACTTCGCGCTCAAGAGCGGGTCTGACTGGCCAGCGGGCGAGACCTACACCGCCGTCTCACGGTTGCCGTGGTTGAGAGCGCTGGCGGCGTGGCGGGAAATGGGGACGTGGAGCCGGGGAGCGCAGTTCGCCCACCCCGGTCAGTGGGAGGTGGGCGAGCCGACGGTCGGAGACGCGGCCCGTCTGCGCGCGTTGAGCGGGGTGCAATGGACCGAGCCAGCTCAGTTCGCGGTCGAACGCAGACGGGGTTGGATCGAATCGGCAGACACTCCACCGCGCGATCCGAACGACATCTGGGACGAGCGCCGCACGGTGGTGATGGAGAAGGCCAGACCGGGTGTTGGAAGAGAGCTGACGCTCTCGGTGCGCGGTCGTTTCGAAGCGTTCCGTGAGTCGCCAGACTCGCACCCGCCGTCGCCTGTCCCGTACCGGCTTCACTCGAAACGACAGGTGAAAGAGTTGCCCGGTGTCCAGTGGGCCGACTGGACAGCGACCGGCCATCTCGCCACGGCGACCGCGACCGCCCTGCGAATTCAGGACATCGAGCGGAGTCGCACGCTGTGTGAAGTGGCTCTCCCACAGGATGAACCACAGCGGTGTGCGGCACCGGATTGGGCGAGCGAGTGGTAGGCGCTCGGTCACCCCTTAATCACGCCGATCGGTCGCATGCGGGCGACCTTGCGGCTGAGGCCGGCGTTGTGGACGACGCTCACCACGTCGTCCACGTTCTTGTACGCCTTCGGCTGTTCCTCCGCGAGTCCCTGCCGGCTGCTGCACATCGCGATCACTCCGCGGGCTTCCAACTCCTTGTCGATCCGCCGGC
>JANNDF010000273.1:0-9158 GCA_031387445.1 Planctomycetia bacterium | reverse complement strand
CGCGGGGGTGGTGCTCGGGCTGGGGCTGGTGTGGGCGGGCAAGCAGTTCGGCCTGGGCTTGTGGTGGCTCGACCCGGTGATCGCGCTGGCGGTCGGCGGGCACATCATGTTCATCGGCTTCAAGCTGGTCCGCCGGTCGTTCGACGGGCTGATGGACCGGGCACTGCCGGCGGAAGACCAGCGGGCGATCCGCGACACCATCACGGCCGCCCTGCCACGGGGCAGCACCTTCCACCACCTCCGCACCCGCCGGGCCGGGCGACGCAAGTTCGCCGACTTTCACTTGTTGGTGGACGGTGGGCTGAGCGTGCGGGACGGGCACGCCCTGGCGCACCGGGTGGAGGAAGCACTCCGACTGGCGGTGCCGGAACTGGAACTGACCGTCCACGTCGAGCCGATCGACGAGCGGGAGAGTTGGGAAGAGGCGGAGTTGAAGCGGCTGGGTGAAGACCCGGTGCCCGCCCCGCGGGTGCCGAGTCCGCCGATCGATGACTGAAAGTAGGTGCCGCCTGCCGGGCGGCACTCGTCGGGCTGTAGCCGGCCTCTGTGAGGCCGGACCCGACCGGGGTCACAGACCCCGGCTACAGAAGAGGAGTGCCGCCCGGCAGGCGGCACCTACCTTGAGGTCGCCCATGATCGACGTGCGGAACGTGACCAAGCGGTACGGCGACAAGGTGGCCGTGACCGACCTGAACCTGAGCGTGCCGGCGGGCGAGCTGTTCGCCTTCCTCGGCCCGAACGGGGCGGGCAAGACGACCACCATCAAGATGCTGTGCGGGCTGCTGTTCCCCACCAACGGGACGGTGAGCGTGGGCGGGTTCGACCTGAAAACGCTGGGGGACGACGCCCGCCGGCTGATCGCGTACGTGCCCGACCTGCCGTTCCTGTACGAGAATTTGACCGGCCGCGAGTTCCTCCAGTTCACCGCCGACCTGTACGGGCTGGACAAGCCTCGGGCGGCCGAGCGGATCGCCGCCGTCATCGACTGGTTCCACCTGGACGAGTTCGCCGACGACCTGACCGAGCGGTACTCGCACGGCATGAAGCAGCGGACGGTGTTCGCCGCGGCGCTCGTTCACGAGCCGAAGCTGCTGATCGCCGACGAGCCGACGGTGGGGTTGGACCCGAAAAGCGTGCGGGAGTTGAAGGTGCTGCTGCGGCGGCTGGCGGGCGAAGGGATGACGGTGTTCCTGTCGACTCACACCCTGGACATCGCGCAAGAGTTGGCCGACCGCATCGGCATCATCGACCGCGGCAGGCTGCTGGCGTGCGGCACGATGGCCGACCTCCGCACCCAGGCCGCCCGTGACGGCAACCTGGAAGACCTGTTCATGACCATCACCCAAGAGCAGGTGGCGGAGGCCGCTCCACCCGCGGGGTCGTGACGGTTCGGCCGCCGTCGCCAGAATACCCCCATGACCACCGCCGACGCCCTGCTGGCCGCCGTGTGCGCCGCCCCGGCTGATGACTTGCCGCGGCTGGTGTACGCCGACTGGTGCGACGAGAACGGCGACGGCGAGCGGGCCGAGTTCATCCGCCTGCAAATCGAACGGGCGAAGGGCACTCCCGCCGAGGCCGCGGTCATCCGTGAGAAGGTGCTGCTCGACACCCACGCTCGGCGGTGGCTGGCCCCGTTGCGACGGCCCGGCGAACCGCTCGGCACGCAACGGAGTCATGCCCTCTTCCGCCGCGGGTTCGTCGAGGCGGTGTGGCTGCCCGCCCGCTGGTTCGTGCGGCACGCCGAGCGGCTGTTCGCCGCCTGCCCGGTGACCGAGCTGCGGGTGATGTTCGACGACGACGTGTTCGAGTACAGGCTGTTGGCCGCGTGCAAACTGCTGAACCGCCTGCGGGTACTGGACGTGAGCGACCAGCGGTTCGGGGTGGCCGGGGTGGGGCATCTGTGCCGCTGCCCGCACCTGCGGGGGTTGCAGGTGCTCCGCCTGTCGGGGTGCAACCTCGACGACCGGGCGGCCGACTGGCTCCGCGGGTCCACCCTGCAACTGGACGTACTGGACTTGCGGTACAACCCGCTGTCCGACGCCGCCCGGATGCGATTGCGAGACCGATTCGGTGCGGCCGTCGAGTTCGAGTGACTGCGGCCGACGGCGGGTTACGACATGGTGAACGACACCGGCACGTCGTCCACGGTCATCGACACCACCTTCCCCTGTGACAGGTCGCCGAACACGATCTTGGCCACCTCGCCCGTTCGCGGCCAGAACACGAACACGGTGAACCCGCGGGTGAACCAGTAGCCGTTGTCCTCCGGGCGGGTGCCGAAGGTGCGGGCGGTGGCGGGGCCGCGGGCGATCTTGCCGCCCGGTCGGAAGTCGTACACCTCGCCCCTCCCCCCGCGGGTGACGGTCAGGCGGAGCGGCTGCGGGATGGGCGGGAACGCCTCGTCGGTGAAGTGGACGAGGGTGAACCGCCACTCCGGGCGGGGGTCGATGTTCCAGGTGGCGCCGTCGAAGAAGCCGTCGAACCGGGCGACGGTGTGGCAACTGATGCGGTGGGTGGAGTTGTCGCGGGAGTCGCGGCCGGCGTACACGGCGCTGTGGGCGTACCCGCGGTGCCCGGTGCGGTTGGCGTGGAAGTAGGCGATCAGGTCGCCGAACTGCATCACCCCGCTGTTCATGATGCGGTCGCCGGCGGCGAGGGGCACTTCCAGCCCGAGGGTGCGGGTGTCGGCGCGGGCGCGGACGGCTTGCACCAGCCCCGGCACCCCAGGGTGGTTCATCGCCACCCCGCCGGCCGTGTACACCCGCGACACGTAGTGGGCACAGTCCACCAGCCCGTCGCGCTCGCCGGCCACCTCGTAGAACGGGACGATGTCGAACCGCCCGTCCAGGTCTGGCGGCACCCGCCCGCCGACGATCTTCTGGCCGGCTGGGTTGGAGCGGAGGAACACACCCCGCTCTTTGCCGGGGACCAGGTCGCCGCCCGCCGTCACCTCCGGCAGCATCACCGCCCGCCACCCCGTGCCCGGCAGCTTCCCCTGCCGTTCCAGCTTCTTCCGCTCGACCTCGACGTTTACCGTCCCCTTGATGTTGGAGTGAAGGATGCCGTCGTCGCACGGCGTATTCCAGTGCTTCAGGACGTACTCTTTGACAGCGGCGCGGTTGAGTGGCACGGCAGTGCCTCCTGGCGGCGAGGGCGTCGCCGCTGCCCACACATGCGAGTTCGGAGCGAAGTGCGGACAGAATTCTCGCAGGGAAACGTGGTACGGCCGTCGCGGGTCGTCACCCGCCGAAAGGCGGGTCAGGGCAACAGGTCGGTCACCTTCACGCCGGCGGTCGGCACGGCGAGGGGCGACACGACCGCGTCCGGGCCGAACGTGTTCCGCTGGCGGTAGGCGGTCGCCCGGTGCCCGCTCTTACCGAACCGGTTCACCCCGCGGCTGATGCCGGTCGAGGCCGTGGCACGACTGGCCGTCCCGCCTCGCCGTCCGCAATGTACCACTCCTCATCACCGGACGGCCGAATGCCCCCCTCTCACCCCGACGCGCTGACGCGGGTGTTCGTGTACGGCGCCACCGTGGTGATGTGCGCGGCCGCCGGCTGGTACACGCACAAGTATGGGACGGACCTGCCCGTCCGGGACGAGTGGTACCTGGTGCCGCAGTGGCTGGCCAGCGACTCGACGGGCGAGTGGGCGGTCGCGCACCACAACGAACACCGCTACCCGCTCAACAAGCTGCTCTGGCTGGGGGTGGTGCGGGCGAGCGGGAACAACCTGAAGGCGCCGATGTACGGGACGGTCGGGCTGCTGACGGCGGCGGCCGTGCTGCTCCAGTGGGCGGCCGGGCGGGTGCGCGGGCGGGTGCACCCGCTCGACGCCCTGTACCCGGTCCTCCTGCTGCACTGGGGGAACGGGTTGAACCTGATCTTCGGCTACCAGATCGGGCACGCCCTGTTCGTGTACGCGCTCGCCGGGTGGGCGTGGGCGGCCGGCCGTCTGGCCACCGGCGGCGGGCCGGGGTGGGGGGTACTCAGTGTCCTGTACGTTTCGGTGGTGGTCACCTGCGGCGGGTACGGGCTGGCGTTCACCCCGCCCGTTCTCGCCTGGCTGGTCTACCTGGCGGTGCGGTACGCGCGGGCCGGGCGGTGGGGGTGGGCGGGCGGGTTCGCGGCGGCCGGGCTGGCGGTCGGCGGGTACAGCGGGTGGGTGTACGCCACCATGCCCCCGCCGTTGGTGCCCGGCATCAGCCCGACGGCCGACCCCGGCGGGTTCGCGGCAGGCATGGTCGCTTTCCTGCGGTTGGGCGTCGGCGACCTGGACGAGTGGGGCGGGTGGTCCACACCGCTCGGCGTGGTGCTGTGCCTTGAGTACGTCGTGGCGGTGGGGCTGGCCGGCTGGCGGGCGGTGCGGGGCGAGCAGCGGGCGGTGTGGGTGGCCGTGCTGGGGATCGTGTTCGGCACACTCGCCATCGGCGCGGCCGTCGTGCGCGGCCGCGGGGCGATGACGGAGTGGTACGTCACTGCGAGTGCCGTCGGGCTGGCGGCGGCGGTGTTCGCCGTCACGCACGACCCGGCGGCCTTGTTCGTTCGCGGGTCACTGCGGCGGGTGCTGTCGCTGTCCGGCGGCGGATGGCGGGCCAGTCTGGGGTGGGCGGTGGTGGCGGGGTTGCTCGGCGGCGGCATCGTCTGGGCGAACCACAAGTTCGGCAACCGAATGGCTTCCCTCACCCGCGTTTCGCTGGCCGACATGCGGGCCGACATCGCGGCCGGCTACCCGCCCTCGTTCATCGTCGGCCGGCACGGCAGCACCTATCCGGTGATCATGGGCGACAACGTGACCACGTTCCTGACCGCCTTCCACGAGGCCGGGTGGCCGCAGTTCCGCACCGTCGGGCCGGAGCCGCCCGTCGTGCTCGTGCCGGTGGACGGGGTGTGGGTGCCGGTCCATGTGAGTAACTTTCCCGCCCGCGGGGTGGGGGAGGTGCGGCTGCCCGACCCGCCGCCGCGGGCACTGGCCGTTCGCCTCCGCACCACCTCGGTGGACAGCGCCGGCTGGCAGCAGTTGGCGGTGAAGTGGACGGACGCCGACACCGGGGCGGAGCACTCGGCGTCCGCGACCCCGCCGTACCTGAGCGGGCAGACCACCCACCTGGTGTTCCCGCTCACCGGCCGGCCGACCGCCCTGCGGCTCGTCCCCGTGGGGATCATGAAGGTGGTGCGGATCGAGGCCGCCGACTGGCTGGTCCTGCCGCTGGAGTGAGACCGCATCACGGCGACTCGGTGTCACCCCGCCTTTCGCAGTTGCGGGTGGCCGGCGAGGAAGTGGGCGGCGGCGGGGGCGACGCACTCGTACCCGTGGCCGATCAGCCGGGCGAGGTAGTCTTCGATGTGCCCGCCGGCGGCCGCACGGTCGGCGTCGAACCCGCCGAGCAGGTCGAACACGTCGCGGCGGGTGAGCAGCCCGCACAGCCGCGCGGTCGAACCGTGCAAGCAGCACACGGCCGCAGCCACTTGCCCGCCGAGGGTGTCGGTGAGTGCGGCCAGCCAACCCCCACCGGCCGGCACCACCCCCGCTTCGAGGAATAGCAGGTGCGGCTCGGTACGAACGGCGGCGGCGCGGTTGAACGCCTCGGCCGGGAAGTCCGGGTCGAGGATGAGGTAGACGGCGTGCGGGCGGTCGGCGGTGGTGCGAACGGCCCGCACGGTGACGGCGGCGTCGGCCGCCGCCCCGCGGACGAGTATCGCAACGGCGGGAGCGAGGGCGGTGGGCATGTCGTCTTCCCCGGTTCGCCCGGTCACTTCGGGAACTTCGGGATGGGTGGGAGTGGCGGCAGGCCGTTGGGGGCCGGTCGCGGGAGTGGCAGCAACTCGGCCGGCGGCCGGGCCGGGTCGTGCTCCTTCGGGTGCTGCAAGAGGCGGGCGTCTTCCGAGAGCGGGCGGGGCTTGGGCAGCGACCCGCGGTCGAGCTGGTACAGCGCGGAGATCGGCCGGGCGGGCGTCACCGGGCCGGCGGCCGGGACGAGCGGCTCGATGGCCACGTCGTCGATGAACACCTGGCCGACGCCGGTGACGGCGAACGTGACCGACAGCTTGCCCGACTCCGGCACCCGACGATACATGGCGAACCGCTTCCAGGTGGGGGTCACCGCCACCCGGACGCCGAGCGGCTCTCCGCCGGCCGAGTCGAACGCCAGCAGCGCGTCGGCCGAAATGATCACCCCTCCCTTCACCCAAAAGCTCACCCGCGCCCAGGTGCCCGGCGGCAGGTCCACCGACGGGCTGTCCACGGCCACGAACGACCGCTCGAGGGCAGTGGGCGTCTCCTCCCCCTTCTTCACCCCGAGCGCCAGCCTCAGGCACTGGTTGCCGAGCGTCGGCCGCGGGGCGAGGGCGGCGCGGGTGGCCGCCGTGGGCACCGGCCGGCCGGGGGCGTACCGGCTGGGGTCGAACGGCGGTTCGGGCACCGGCGGGTCTTGCACGCCGGTGAAGTCGGTGTTCATGATGCCCATCTGCGGTTGCACGCCGTCGAGTGTGGCCGACCGCACCTTCCACCCCGGCAGGGAGGTGACCGCCGACCCGTACTCGCCGGCCGGCTCGCTCAGCTCGAACCCGCCGTGCGGCAGGGCGTTGCCGGCCGGTCGGCTGGCCCGCACGTACCGGGTCAGCTCCCAGTGCTGCGGGAGGGAGTAGAAGCTGACGGCGAACGGGCTACAGTTCGGCGCGTCGAGCGTCTCCACCGCCTGCTTCCAGTGTTCGCGGGCGATCACCCGGAGCGGGCGGAGCGCGCGGCGGGCGGCCACATAGGCCTCCGCCGGCTGGTCGTTGTCGGTCAGTTTGCCCGACTCTTCGTACAGCTTGGCCGACTCGGCGAACAGCTTCTTCGCGTCGGCGATGTCCGGCCCGCCGGCGGCCAAAATCAGCCGGTGCACCTCGGCCGTCTTGGTGTACTGCGCCCACGCCTGCTGCCGCGCCCAGTAGGCGGCCGTGCGGGCGAACTTGTGCCGCGTGTTCTCCTGCCAGCGGTGGACCCGCCCGGTACACGACATGTCGGTGGTGAACACGATCGCCGCGGTGGTGTCGAAGTCGGAAAATTCGACCCGCGTGCCCTCGTAGGTCTTCTTCACATCCTTCAGCTCTTCCACCCCGGCCGCCGACACCCGCCACGCCGTCGCCCCGTCCGGCACGCGGGGGACGACCACGCTCAGCGTGTGGGTGCTCATGTGGTCGGGCACGTACTGTGCGCCGTACCCGAGCCAGATCGGCAGCACGACGATGTCCTTGCCGGCGGTGAGCACCGCCGCCTGCACGTTCGCGTCGCTCGTCGGCCGCCACACGGCCGGCTCCTGCGCGGCCATCAGCAGCGGTTCGAGCAGTTCCATCTCCACGTTCAGCAGGGCGATCTCGAGCAGCCGCGACTGGCCGTGGCAGGCGTCCGACAGGAACTGGTCCGACCAGTACGTCAGCCCGCGGTAGCCGGTCGCCACCGCGATGTAGGTGAGCAGGCGGATCTGCTCCGGGTGCGGGCCGACCGGCTGGTCGAACCGCTCGCAGTTCGGCTTCCCGAACACCACCGACTGGTACCACTCCGGCAGGTGCGTCTGGATGTTCGTCCAGCTCAGCTTGCCGGGGGCGGTGAGCGCCCGCCGCTGGGCCAGCCAGTCGCGGTAGCCGCCCATCTCCAGGCTGGTGAACAGCGGCCAGCGGTGCCCGCCGACGGCGTCCACGTAGTTCGAGTAGGCGGCGTACCCGTCCCACAGGTCGATGGCCCGCGGGCGGCGGGGGTCGTAGGTGCGGACGGCCTCGGACAGTCGCGCCACCCGCCGCACCTGGTTGGTGGTCCGCCCGCCGCCCAGATCCCACATGAGCACCGCGTCGGACGCCAGGAAACGCTTGAAGTGCTTGGCCAGCACGTCGGCGTCCTTCTCCAGCACGGCCGGGTCGGTCTGGTTCGGCTTGGTCGGGTCCCAGTCGGCCTCGGGCAGCGGCAGTTGCGGCACCAGGAAGAACTTCGCCCGTACTGCCTCTTCGTACACCTCGTCCGACACGTTCGCGGGGAACCAGATGGTGTTGAACCGCGCCTGCTCCAGCACGCCCAGCGGCACCCCGGAGTGACGCACCGCCCGCATGAAGAACGGCCGCTCCCCCTTCTCGTCGTGCATGTCGATGAGGATGTCGCCGCCGGAGAACGACACCGCCGGCGGCTTCCGCTTGGCGTTCGCCGACTGCCCGCCGGGCGGTTTGGCGGTCGGATCGGGCGGTAGCACCGGGCCGATGGCCAGGTCGTCGATCCACACTTCCGACACACCCGCCCCGGTGAACACGTTCAGCACCAGGTGGTCGATGTAGGCGTCGGCCGTGTCCACCGCACGGCCCAGCCGGGCCGTCAGCGCCGGCAGTTGGGCGGTCAGCCCCTTCTTCACGTCGCCCACCGCCAGTTGCTTCCACTTCTGCACGTCGGCGTAGGTGTCGCCGGGCACGAGCACGGTCAGCGGGCTGTCGGGGTTCTTCGGGTCCTTCTCCTTCGGCAGCACCACGCGGGCCTTCAACTGCACCCCGCCCTTCATGCCCTTCACGTACACGCTCGCGGTCAACTCGTCGCTTAGCGGGGCGACGGGCGTGCGGTAGTAGTAGTGGACGTACTGGGCGACGGTGGACCCCGGCGGCGGGTTGGCCTCGACGGCGATTCGCTCGGACGTGCCCGCGTGCCGGGCGTGGACGGTGTCGATCTCGTGCCCTTTCTCGGTGAACTGGACGTTCGCGTCCCCCTTCACCCAGGCCGGCTCGTTGATGCGGGGGAAGGTGTCGCGGTGGGTGCGGTCCTTCTCCTGCCCGCGAGTCGGGAGCAACGCAACGGCCAGCGCCAGCAGGGCGATAACGGCAACCCCGAGGAACCGGGTGGGCATGGCAAACCCCGCGCACGAATTTCGGCCGGCGGGGTATAGCGGCGGGTGGGGGGCGTGGGAAGGGCAGTGTGCGAAGGTAGGTGCCGCCTGCCGGGCGGCACTTTGCAGAGTGCCGCCCGGCAGGCGGCACCTACTCCTCACACGAAGGTGTTCACCCGGGCGGCGTAGTCCTCGCGGACGGGGGTGAACACGTCCAGCACCACTGCCGAGGTGATGGCCGTGACGGTGTGCGGCACGTCCGGCGGGATCAGGTACAGGTCACCGGGGTCGCACTCCTTCGTCTCGTCGCCGATGGTGA
>JANNDF010000256.1:0-12222 GCA_031387445.1 Planctomycetia bacterium | reverse complement strand
GTTGAGTCCTCCTTGGTTTGCCGCGAGGCACCGCCGAGCGCGCTCGGCGGTGCCTCGCGGCAAACCAAGGAGGACTCAACTACACCCGCTCGTCTCGCCGCAGGTGTCGCACTTCGCGCACGCTCCGCTGCGCACGAGCGTGAGTTGCTGGCAGTTCGGGCACGGGTCGCCCTCATACCCCTTCTGCTTCGCCTGACGAATCTTCTCCACCTTGGTCAGCACCCCGCCGTTCATCGTGAGGGGTGCCGCCAGCCCCGCCGGGGCGGTGGTCGTCACTCGGGCCACCGGCGAGTACGTCGTCGTCTTCGGCTGCTCGGCCGGCTTCAGCTTGCTGCTCCGCGGGGCCATCAGCGGCTTCGGGAAGTCGTCGGCCGGGTTCACCTCCCGCTCGGAGATGATCTCCTCGTCCTCGTAGTGCTCGTCGTCCCCGCCCATCGCGTCGCCGCGGAGGTCGTCCGGCATCACGTGGGCCAGGTCGTGCCGGCCGAGGTAGGTGATGGCCAGCTCGCGGAAGATGTAGTCGATGATCGACGTGGACATCTTGATGTACGGGTTGCCCTGCACGATGCCGTTCGGCTCGAAGCGGGTGAAAAGGAATGCGTCGACGTACTCGTCGAGCGGCACCCCGTGCTGCAACCCCAGGCTGACCGCGATGGCGAAGCAGTTCGTCATGCTGCGGAAGGCGGCCCCCTCCTTGTGCATGTCGATGAAGATTTCACCCAGCGAGCCGTCCTCGTACTCGCCCGTGCGGATGTACACCTTCTGGTTGCCGATGCGGGCCTTTTGCGTGTACCCGGCCCGGCGGTCGGGCAGCCGACGCCGGCGGGCGAGGTAGCGGTGGACGATCCGCTCGGTGATCCGCTCGGCCACCCGCACCACCTCCGGCTTCGCCACTTCGGCCACCGCCGGCTCGTCGGTGATCGCCGCGAGCACCGCCGCCTCGGGCGAGTCGGCCACGCTGTTCAGCGGTTGCGAGAGTTTCGACCCGTCGCGGTAGAGGGCGTTCGCCTTCGTCATCAGTTGCCAGCTCAGCAGGTACGCCCGCTTCACGTCGTCCACCGTCGCGTCGTAGGGCATGTTGATCGTCTTGCTGATGGCCCCGCTGATGAACGGCTGGGCGGCGGCCATCATGCGGATGTGGCTCTCGGCGCTCAGGTATCGCTTGCCGTTCTTGCCGCACTTGTTGGCACAGTCGAACACCGGCAGGTGTTCGGCCCGCAGGTGCGGGGCGCCCTCGATGGTCATGGTGCCGCACACGAACGTGTTCGCCTGCGCGACCTGCTCCTTGCTGAACCCGAGGTGGGCGAGCAGGTCGAAGCCGGGCGCCTCGTGGACTTCCTTCGGGATGTTGAGTTGCTTCTCCAGCACCTCCTCGCCGAGCGTCCAGCGGTTGAACACGAACGGCAGTTCGAACGCGCCGGGCAGTTGCTGCTCGATTTTCAGGATGGCGTCGTCGTGGAAGCCCTTCAGCTTCAGGGCCGGCGGGTTGATGTGCGGGCAGCCGGCGAGCGTGGCCGTCCCGCGGCTGTACTTCACGATGTCGTCGATCTGCCACGGGGTGTAGCCGAGCTTGGCGAGCGCCGGCGGCACCGACTGGTTGATGATCTTGAAGTACCCGCCGCCGGCCAACTTCTTGAACTTCACCAGCGCGAAGTCGGGTTCGATGCCGGTGGTGTCGCAGTCCATCACCAGGCCGATGGTGCCGGTCGGCGCGACCACCGTCACCTGGGCGTTGCGGAAGCCGTACTGCTCGCCCAGGAGCACCATGCGGTCGGCTTCGTTGCGGGCGGCGGCGAGCAGGGCCGGGGGGCAGTAGCGGGCGTCGATGCCGACCGGGAAGACGGTGAGTTGCTCGTACTCGGCCGGGGCGGAGTTGTACGCCGCCTTGCGGTGGTTCCGCACCACCCGCAGCATGTGCTCCTTGTTCGCCGCGTAGCGGTGGAAGGGGCCGACCTCGCTCGCCATCTCGGCACTGGCGGCATACGCCCCGGCGTGCATGATCCCCGTGATCGCACCACACTGGGCGCGGCCTTCGGGCGAGTCGTAGGAGATGCCCTGGACCATGAGCAGGGCGCCCAGGTTGGCGTACCCGAGGCCGAGGGTGCGGAAGTCGAACGACTTCTGGGCGACCGGGATGCTCGGGAACTGGGCCATGTACACACTGACCTCGAGGATCAGTGTCCAAATCCGCACGGCGTGCTTGTAGCCGTCGATGTCGAACCCTTTCGCGGTGTCGTAGAACCGCAGCAGGTTGAGACTCGCGAGGTTGCACGCCGTGTCGTCGAGGAAGGCGTACTCCGAACACGGGTTGGTCGCGTTGATGCGGCCGTCGACGGGGCAGGTGTGCCACTCGTTGAAGGTGGTGTCGAACTGCACGCCGGGGTCGGCGCAACCCCACGCGGCGTTGGCGATCTGGTCCCACAGGTCGCGGGCCTTCATCGTCTTCTTCGGCTTCGCCGGGCGGCCTTCCTTCGCCGCCTTCTCCTTCTCCGTCCGCCAATACAGGTGCCAGTTGGCGTCCGTCTCCACGGCCTTCATGAAGTCGTTGGTGATCCGCACGCTGTTGTTGCTGTTCTGCCCGCTCACCGTGTAGTACGCCTTGCTCGTCCAGTCGGTGTCATACTCTTCGACCTGAATCCCCGTGACACCCTGGCGGGCGAGTTGCAGCACGCGGGCGACGTAGTTCTCCGGAATGAGCGCGCCGCGGGCGTCGAGCACCGTCTTGCGGAGGGCGGCGTTCTTCGCCGGGTCGAAGGCGTCGGCCTTGTTCTCGTGGGCGTGGATGGCGGTGAGCACGGCATTCAGGTGCTTGTTCATCAGCCGCGACCCGCTCACCAGGGCCGCGACTTTCTGCTCCTCGATCATCTTCCAGTTGACGAACTCTTCGATGTCCGGGTGGTCGAGATCGAGCACGACCATCTTCGCGGCCCGACGGGTCGTGCCGCCGCTCTTGATCGCGCCTGCCGCCCGGTCGCCGATCTTCAGGAAGCTCATCAGCCCGCTCGACTTCCCACCGCCGCTCAGCGGCTCGCCTTCACCGCGGATGGCCGAGAAATTGGAGCCGGTGCCGCTGCCGTACTTGAAGATGCGGGCCTCGCGGACCCACAGGTCCATGATCCCGCCGTCGTTCACCAGGTCGTCGGTCACACCCTGGATGAAGCAGGCGTGCGGCTGCGGCCGCTCGTAGGCGTTGGCCGACTTCTCCATCGACCGCTTGGCCGGATCGACGAAGTAGTGCCCCTGGGCCGGCCCCGCGATGCCGTAGGCCCAGTGCAGGCCGGTGTTGAACCACTGCGGGCTGTTCGGGGCGGCCATCTGCGCCGCCAGCATGTGGCACGTCTCGTCGTAGAACGCCTTGGCGTCGGCTTCATTGCCGAAGTACCCGCCCTTCCACCCCCAGTACGTCCAGCACCCGGCCAGCCGCTGGAACACCTGCCGGCTGTCGAGCTCGCCGGCGAACTCGCTGCCCGGCGTCGGCTCGCTGCGCTGCAACCATTCGGGCACGCCCGCTTCCGCCACACGCCGGGTGTTCACCGCCACGCCCGCCCGGCGGAAATACTTCTGCGCCAGGATGTCCACCGCCACCTGACTCCACCCGGCCGGGACGTTTACGTCCTTCGCCTCGAACACCACCGACCCGTTCGGGTTGACGATCTTCGACGTGCGGGGGACGAAGGTAATGGCAGCAAACGCGTCCTGACCTTCGCGGGTGAAACGGCGGGAAATCTTCATGGCAACTGTTCCGGGCGGTGACAACTGGGTGTAAGAGCGGTGTTCAGGGGTTCAGTGAAACTATTTGTTCAGACTGAACAGTTTATCCCGTCGGGCGGGGGAGGTCGAGCGGGATGGGGCAACGGACATTGTGGGTCACGGAGTCGGCGGGGTGAAAGCACCGTCGGACGGATTAGCGCTTCTTGGGCTTGGCCGGCGCGGGCGCTTTGGGCGCTTTCGGCGGGGGCGCAACAGACGGCGCATCCAGCACACCCGTTACGAACGGCAGGGTCAGCCCTTTCTGATCCTGGTACTTACCCTTCTTGTCGGCGTAGCTGGTTTTGCACACCCCTTCGGCGCGGAAGAAGAGCATCTGTGCGATGCCCTCGTTGGCGTAGATCTTCGCGGGCAGTGGGGTGGTGTTGCTGATCTCGATGGTCACGCGGCCCCGCCACTCCGGTTCGAGCGGGGTGACGTTCACGATGATGCCGCAGCGGGCGTAGGTGGATTTGCCCAGGCAAATGACGAGCATGTCCCGCGGCACGTCGAAGTATTCCACCGTTTCGGCCAGGGCGAAGCTGTTCGGCGGGATGACGCACTCGTCGGCGTCGATGTCCACGAACGACTTGGGGTCGAACTTCTTCGGGTCCACCGTGCTGCCGTACACGTTGGTGAACACCTTGAAATTGCGGCCGACCCGCACGTCGTACCCGTAGCTGGTCACGCCGTAGGAGATGACGCCGGGGCGGTGCTGCTGCGGGGCGAACGGCTCGATCTTGACGTCCCGTTCGATCATCCAGTCGGGGAGTAATCCCATGGCGGTGCCTCCTGCGGTCGCGCGTAAGTGTGTGCATCGACCACTCGCCGCCGTCCGCCCAAATCCCCGACACGATTTCCTCGCCCCCGCCGCTCGCCCACCCCGCCCGAATCGGCCAGACCTGACGAACCCGACGGAACCGGATTGCCGATAGAATTAGTCACCATCAGAGGTACACCGGGTCATGCACGCCGCTTTCGTTGCCGTTGCACTCACCACCTCGCTCTCACCGAGCGTGGACCTGCCCTCCCTTTTCTGGGGCATCGACCCCGAAGTGCTGGTGGTCGAGGCTGACACCCGACTGAAGGCCAAACAGGACCGGGCGGTGGTGCTACTTCACGGGCTGTTGCCGCGGGTGTGGCACCCGAACCGGGCGGAGAAGCCGGAGGCGCACGACTGGCAGATCAAGGGCGGGCGGCTGGTGAAGGCGTTGGCCGACGGGGCTGACGTGTACGGGTTCAGCTACGCCCAGACGCGGAGCGTGGACGAGGTGGCCTACAGCCGCGGGTTCCGCGACGGCATCGCGGCGATTATTGCAGCCGGCTACAAGGAGGTCGTTCTGGTCGGTCACTCGGCCGGCGGGCTGGTGGCCCGGCGGTTCGTCGAAACGTTCCCCGACGCGGGGGTGACGAAGGTGATCGCGGTCGGAACGCCGTTCGCCGGGTCGGGGTGGGCGAACTTGCCGGGATTCACGCTGCCGAAAACGCAACTGGCGTTCATCCAGTCGCTCGCTCCGGATTACCGCGAGGGGTGTGTGAAGGACCGCAAGGTGAAGTTGCCGGCGAACGTCGAGTTCGCGTGCGTGGTGTGCAAGGTGAACCGGAGCGACGGCGACACGGTGGTGAGTTTGAAAAGCCAGTGGCCGGAGGACTTACAGGCCCAGGGGGTGCCGGTGGTGATGGCCACGTGCGGACACCTGGAAGCGATGACGAGCGAGGCGGTGGCGAAGGAGGTGGGGAAGCTGTTGGGCGGGAAAATCCTGACCTGGGACGAGGACAAGACATCCCAGGCCCGGCGCTACTTGTTCGGGGAGAAGAAGTAAGTGCCGCTTGCCGAGTGGCACTGTCGAATCATGGAGGATCGACGATGGCCCTGTGGCTCATGAAGCAGGAACCGGACTGTTACGCCTATGCCGAGTTGGAGCGGGACGGGGAAACGACGTGGGACGGGGTGGCCAACCCGCTGGCGCTCAAGCACCTGCGGGCGTGCGAGGTCGGCGATCTGGCGTTCTTCTACCACACCGGCAAAGCGAAGGCGGTGGTTGGGGTGATGGAGGTGGTGGGCGTCGTTCCCGACGCCGCGGATGCGAAGAAGGTGACGGTCACGGTGCGGGCGGTGCGGCGGCTGGCGGACCCGGTGACGCTGGCGACGGTGAAAGCCGACGCGGCGTTCGCCAAGTGGGAACTGGTGACGCAATCCCGGCTGTCGGTCATGCCAGTGACGCAAGCGATGTGGGACCGCGTCGAAAAGTACGCCGCTGGGAAGCTGAAGGGGCAGAAATAACGCGGTGAACCACCAAGGACACCAAGGACACCAAGGAAAAACTCGTCTACAGATGGCCCCCTTCGTGCTCTTGGTGTCCGTCGTGGTTCCGACACTCTTCACTCACACTGGCGGACCCGCTTGACCCCCCGTCTGCCGCTTGCTATCCCACGTCCCGCCGCTTCCGGGGTTTTCCTATGTCCGCCGATTTGATGCACGACCGGATGCCGCCGCAGAGCCGTGAGGCCGAGATGGGCGTCATCGGTAGCGTGCTGCGCGACAACCAGGTCATCAACGACCTGCTCAACGTCATCACCGCCGACAACTTTTACTTCGACGCTCACCAGAAGATCTTCCAGGCGGTGGTGGACATCTACAACGACGGCAAGCCGGCCGATGTGACCATCCTGTTCGAGACACTCAAGCAGCGGAAGCAGTTGGAGGACGTGGGCGGGGCGGTGTACCTGGCCGAACTGTTCGACGCCGCCCCGACCGCCGCCAACGCCGAGTACTACGCCCGCATCGTGCGGGATAAAGCAGTGGTGCGGAACCTGATCCACGCGAACACCGAGTTGCTCCGCGACGCCTACGACGGGGTGATGAGTGCGGACGAACTGCTCGGGTTGGCCGAGCGGAAGGTGTTGGAGATCGCCGAGCGGGGCACGGTGGGGGTGACCAAGACGCTCGAAGACGCCATGCACGAGGCGTTCGACCGCCTCGACGCCAAGGCCCGCGGCGACCTGACCGGCACCGGCATTCCGTCGGGGTATGTGGACCTGGACAACCTGACTGCCGGCCTGCACAACAACGAACTCGTCATCCTCGCGGCTCGACCGTCGGTCGGGAAAACGGCCTTCGCCCTCAACCTCGTTCGACACGTCGTCGTCGAGGAGAAACTGCCGGCGTTCTTCGTCAGCCTGGAAATGGCGAAGGTGGAACTGGCCGAGCGACTGCTCTGTTGCCAGAGCCGGGTCGATTCGCACAAGGTGCGGAAGGGGCAGGTCAGCTCGGACGATATCCAGAAGTTGATCGCCGCCCAGGACGCTCTCCGCGGGAACGCCCGCGACGGGTTCGTCAAACTGTTCATCGACGACGCCCCGCAACAGACCATGCTGCGCATTGCGGCCAACGCCCGCCGGCTGAAGCTCCGCCACGGCCTGCGGCTGGTGGTCATCGACTACCTGCAACTGATCGAGCCGGAGAGCCGCAAGGACCCCCGCCAGGAGCAGGTGGCGCAGATCAGCCGGCGGTTGAAGTTCCTCGCCCGCGAGTTGCAAATCCCGGTGATCGCGCTCGCCCAGGTGAACCGCGGGAGCGAAGACCGCCAGGACCACACTCCAAGGCTGTCGGACTTGCGGGAATCAGGCTCGATCGAGCAGGACGCGGACACGGTGATGATGCTGCACCGGCCGGCGCGGTTCGACAAGTCGCAGGACGACAACGTGCTGGAAATCCACCTGGCCAAGCAGCGGAACGGGCCGGTCGGGCAGATCACCCTCACCTACCTGAAGCAGTACATGCGGTACGAGAACTACGCGGCCGACCTGGGCACCGCGGGGTACTGACCCCGCGGCGGTTCTCGAAGGGGGGTCACTTGCCGATGACGATGTCGTGTTTGTTCACGCCTTTCTCGACCGTGTATGTCAGGCCGGATGTGGCCGCTTCGTGATACTTCTTCGGCACATCGACAAACTCGGGTGCCTTGCCCAACTTGCCCGCCCCTTTGGCTCCCGGTCCTTGGTTCGAACCCGCTTGCATGCGGCTCGCCATGGCCATGCCCTCGTTCGTCACCACCCCGATCTTCACCGGCCCGACTGGGGCGTTTTCCACTTTGTATGTGCCTTCTTCGCTGATCTGACCCTGCGCGGACACTCCCCCGCCTTCGACCACGACGATCCCGAAGTGCAACGTTTTGCCGTTGTACTGGACCGTCCCTTCCATGCTCGCGCCGGTACTCGGAAGCGCCACCGGTGCATTGCTGCCGCACGAGCTGAAACCGACGGCGCACAGAGCGACGACCACCGCGGCGACCCGCGGACGCCATGCCTTCATGATTACCCTCCGAACTGGTGTGAGTGTACGAGACGGGACGGGCGGAGTCGTCTCCGCCCGTCCGACATTCAGATTTGGGAGTTGGCGGTCAGTTGTCCAGGCCGATGGCTTCTCCACCGTCCGGCGTGATGGCCGCACTCCATGCGTTCACCGACACGCTGGTGGTCACGTTCCGCACGCTCCCGTCGGCCATTGCCACTTGCACCCCGGCGGCAGACATCGGGTACAGGTTGTACGCGTTCATCTGGCTGGGGATCAGCCGGCGGCGGGGCGGTTGGTAGGTCTCGAACTGGTTCGACCCGAACCGGCAGGAACCCGCCCACCACTGGCCGTACTCGTCGTCCCAGGTGGCCGCCGGGTCGTTGCAGTTCAGCCCGAAGAAGGGTAGTCCTTCCGGGCCGACGTCGGTGGTCGCCCACATGTTAATGCTCTGCGACTGGCTGCCGCCCGAGTTGACCACGTTCCAGTCCTTGTAGGACATCTGGCGGTCGCCGGTCACCATGTTCTTCTCCGCCAAGATAATGGTGTTCGACGTACCGTCCGTGAATGAGGAGCCGATCTTCTTCCGCCCGCCGGCGCAGTTGTTCCAGGCGTATTGCCACACGTTCAGCGTGCCCCCTTGGGTAGTACTCAGTGCGCGGGCGTTCACCGCGTAGCTAATCAGGCCCATCTGGTAGGTCGCCCCACTGCCGGTGTATGGCCAAGCCCAGTTCACCCGCTGGTACGGGCTGTTGTCGTACGGGGCGATGTAGGTCTTGGGCACCGTGCCGCCGGGGATCTGGGTCGTGTCCGAGCGGCGGGTGTTCATGATGTAGTACGGGTAGCCGCTCAGATCCTTCTGCAAGTTCTCCTGCTCGATGTACGGCAGAAGACACCAGAAGAAGGTCGTCTTGTCCGAGCCGGCGGTGGCCGCGCTGTATGGCAGGTACGGCCCCTGGTAGGCGACTTGGCCGTTAAAGCTGGACCACTGGTTCACCGGCCCACCGGGGGGCAGTTCACCCATGGCGTCGTTCGCCGAGTGGGTGGCAAGGGCCATCTGCTTCAGGTTGTTCGCGGACTGCATGCGGGCGGCCGCCTCACGGACTTTCTGCACGGCGGGCAGGAGGAGGCCGATGAGGATGGCGATGATGGCGATCACCACCAGCAGCTCGATCAGCGTGAACCCGCTGCGACGTCGGGTCATGGGAGAGACCTCGAAAAAGGGGACGAAAAGGCCCAGGGGGGAAACCTGGGTCAGGCCGATCCGGGGCGAGACACCCGGAAGTCGGCCACCCGAAGACCGAGGTCCTCGGTGTACGTGTTGAAGATCAGCAGGAAGGCCACCCACGGGGGGGCGAACCGCGGACCCTCTTTGTTCTCCAGCATCTCCGCCGCCTTCACGCTCAGCGTCCGCCACTCGCCCGGCGGGGTGGCCAGGAACTGGCTCTCCCACACCAGGCAGCCGGAGTCTTTGAACGTGGACCGCGGGCGGCGGACCACCAGCACCACCTGCCCGTCGCCGGTGCGGTCGGCCCGGTAGCGGGCGGTCACCACCGAGTCGGGGAACAGGCGGACCAGCCCTCGAACCCACGACTGATGTGAGCGGAGTTGGTACATCTCGGCCGAGTGGTACGGGTCGTGCCACAACTGCGGTACCAGGAGTGGTCCGGTCGGGGTCTCCTCGCGGGAGCCCACCCGCCACCCTTCGGGCAGCCGGTCGCGGATGTCGAGGACGAAGTTGTCCGGCAGGATCGGTGTCGGCCGGACGGTCGGCCGGGCGTCGGCCGCGACGGTCAGCAGGTCGCCGTTCCTCAAATCCGTTCGCACCCCGTTCGGGTCGCAGGCCGCCACCCGCCCGCGCTGTACGTTCACCTCCGTCTGCCGGCCGCCGCTGCTCAGATCGATGTCCGCGCCCCCGTCGGTGAACAGGCCGACCTGCGGGGTGCCCACCAACACTTGGGGGCGGTCGGCGGCCGCCGCCCGCAGGTCGGCCGTGGCACCGCCCTGATCCACCACCACCCGTCCACCCCTTGCTGCCACCATCACCGTCGTGTCGGCCGACAGGCACAGCGTCGAGCCGTCGGCCAATTCCAGCACGGCGGACGAGATCGGGCCGACCGTGGTCAGCCCGCTGCCGAGAGGGATGACCGCCCCGGCTTCCACCGCCTCGCCGTTCGGGCCCGAGCGGAACACCTGCCCGCGGGTCCACGTCACTTTCGCCCCGCCGGGCGAACTGGCCTGCGGCCCACCCGGCGTCCACAACCGGTGGGCGACCAAGCCGGCGCCCAACCCGGCCGCCGCCCCCATCCCGAATCCGATGGCCACGCGTCGGGAAATCCGCCCGCGACCGGTCGCCGGGGGTGATACCGCCGGCGGGTGCCGCCCTGCGGGCGCGGCCACCTCGCCGGCGACGGCCGCATGGACGCACACCTCCCGGAACCACTGCCGGGCGTCGGGGTCGGACTCCAGCCGGGTGTTCAGTGCGCCCAGTTCGGCGGGCGTGAGGGTGCCGTCCCAGTAGCGGGCGATGAGGCGGTCGAGGGCGGGTTCGCGGGCGGTCATCGCTCCCCCTCCACGCGTGATTTCAGTTCCGATTCCACTTCCCCACCGGCGCCGTTCGTTTCCACCTCCACGCAGGTGCGGAGGGCGCGGTGGGTGCGGGAGAGCAACTGGTAGACCGCGTCGGTCGTGCGGTTCATGTGATCGGCGATGAGGGGGACGGGCATGCCGTCGGCGTACCGCAGTTTCACGAGCGTGCGGGCGGCCGGGGTCAGCTTCTCCAGGCACCCCCACAGGATCTCGGCCTGCTCCGACTCGGCCGACTCCGCCGGATCCCCCCACTCCGCTTCGAGCAGGTCGAGCGCCCGACCCGACAGCACGCCGAGCATCTTCCGACGGGCCAGATCGATGGCCCGGTGGCGGATCGCCCGCACCGCCCACGCGAGCAGGTGTTCGGCGTCGTTCAACTGCCCTCGCGATTCGAGCGCGGTGAGAACGACTTGCTGAAAAGTGTCGTCGGCGTCGTGCGGATTGCGGACGATCCCGGCGGCGACTGCCATCAGTCGCAAGCGGTGCCGTAAGAGACATGCGACGACGACGTCCGCTTCCAGTCCCATGGGAGAGTGGGTTGAAAGGAGAATGAGTGTTGTATTTCCGCGAACGGTCGCTTGGGGATGGGCGCGAGTGCTGGCGACCGCGAGCGGATTACTACATTACACGCGACAGGTGAGCGTGCGCTGACACGGTCGCTCAGAATTTCTTCATTTGCCGTTCGGCCGGTGACGGTTTCTTCGTCACGAGCTGACAACCACTGCCAATTTCGCCCGCACAGGAACCACTCCCATGAGCCGTTCGCCGTTCGATCTGTCCGGAAAGACCGCACTCGTGACGGGGGGCAACAAGGGCCTCGGTCGGGCGATGGCCCGCGGCTTGGCCGAAGCCGGGGCGGACGTGTTCATCGCCTCGCGGAACGAGGCCGAGCTGAAGGAGTCGCTCGAATTCATCCTGGCGGGTACCGGGCGGAAGGGAGGGTACTCGCTGGTGGACGTGGCCGATCGGACGAGTGTGAAACAGCTCGCGGTCACCGCGACCGAGCGGATGGGCAAGATCGACATCCTGGTGAACAACGCCGGCATGAACCAGCCGCAGGCCATCGACCTCATTACCGACGACGTGTGGGACCGTATTCTGGAGGTGAACCTGAGTTCGTGCATGGCGCTGACGCGCGAACTGGCCGGCGGCATGAAGGCCCGCAAGTGGGGGCGAGTGATTCACATCAGCAGCATTATGGGGCAAGTGTCGAAGGAGAAGCGGAACGCCTACTCGGCGACGAAGACTGCGTTGCACGGGCTGGCGCGGGCGAGCGCCATTGACCTGGGGCCGAGCGGTGTGACGGTCAACTGCATCGCCCCAGGCCCCTTCCTGACCGACATGCCGTTGAGCCTTCTGAGCGCCGCCGAGCAGAAGGTGTTCTCGGATCGCACCGCCCTCGACCGCTGGGGCCAGCCGGCCGAACTGGTCGGCCCGGTGGTGTTCCTGGCGTCCGACGCCGCCGCGTATGTGACCGGCACCGTGCTGTACGTGGACGGCGGGTACACCGCGAAGTTGGTGCCGCCTGCCGGGCGGCACACCTGTGGCCAACGGGTGCCGCCCGGCAGGCGGCACCTACCAGCTACCCCGCG
>JANNDF010000228.1:0-4321 GCA_031387445.1 Planctomycetia bacterium | reverse complement strand
GGTATGCCGGGGGATGTGGGGTAACCAAACCAGTCGGTGAACCCCGGCTGTGTTGCGGGGGGGGCTAAACAAATAACCCCCGGCATCACTGCCGGGGTTCACCAAAACAAGTCCACAAAAACGCCGACGGGCCGACCGCCCCCCAGCGATCGACCCGTCGTTCCCCTCCCCCGAGGGTTGCCCAAAGTACTCCGCACCCTCCGGGTGCGGTTCTCGAAACCGCTCGCGGAGCGAGCAGACCACTACTTGTCGAACACCGTGTCGCCCAGGCCGGCGTTCAGCACCAGCTTGACGAAGCTGACGCACTCCATCAACTCGCCCGTTTTCTCCCCGCCCTTCGGGGCGTCGTAGGCCTCGAACCGCACCGGCAGCTTGTACTCGGCGTCGATGTACACCACCATGCGGGCGGCGAACCGCTTCGAGTGGGCGCGGTCGCAGTAGATCTCGTACCTGGTGCAGGGGCGGTCGTTGAACTTGTACTCGGACGCCACCACTTGCGGGCTGTTCTTGGCCGTTTTCTCGGCGTCGAGTGCCGCGTCCACCCGCTTCAGGATGGCCCCGATGCCGGTGTTCGTGATCGTGTATTTGCTCTCGGTGTTCGCCTTCGCGTCGTCGGCGGCCACCGTCACGAACCCGCCCGCCCCGGCCACGCCGGACGCCTTCGCCCGCACCTTGTCGTCCTTCTTCCCGCTCATGTACGCCAGCTCCTGGTTGAACAGGCTCTTCGGCGCGAGAGTCAGCGTGTACACGCAGAACGGCTCGGTGCGGACGCGGACTTCGGCCGTCTGCTCGGCTTGCAGTTTCCCGCCGATCCGCTCCTGCCGCACCATGTACCCGCTGTAGTCGCGGGTCTTGGTGTAGGTCGCTTTGGCGTCGGCGAACGCCTTCGCCCACGCCTCTTCACCCTTCACCGTCGAGTCGACGATCTCCACCTTGGCCGACGCCGGCACGATGTCCGTCGGGGCGACCGGCTTGGGCGGGTCGGCGGCGATGACCAGCCCGGCGGACAAGAACAGCGAGCAGAGCGAAGCGCGGGTCATGGGTGACACCCCACCAGGGCGAAGAAGCAGTGACGAGCCGGCCGGAGTCGGCTGCGAGTGGCGGGGAGATAGCGTGAGCCGCGATGCGTGAAAAGGGGAAGTTGCGAGCGAGTTGGCGAGCCGAGCGTCGCAAGCCGCCGGGTTCATGCTCACTCCAGGTAGCACTTGTCGGCGGCGCGGGAGTACGTCGCTTCCAAATCAATCGGCACGGCGAGGTGAACGGTGAGCGGCAGGGCCACGGTCGGCAGCGGCTGACCGATGGTGAGCGGGTCGGCCCACACCGCCAGCAGCCGCCCGCCTTCCGGCATCGGCTCACCCACGCGATACGCGACGGCGCACGGGGCGGGTGGGGCGGGGAGCTGCGGGCCGAGTTCGGCCGTGATGAGCTGGGAGAACGAGAACCCGAGCGGGCGGCGGAACACGTCGATCAACAGCAGATGAACCCCTTCGTGCAGGTAGCCGAGATAGCGGTTGCCGTACTGCTCCCGCGACGACGGTCGGTCCTTGTTCCGGGGGGAGATGAATTCGATAGCCGCCACCAGTCGGCGGTCGTGTTTCACCTGAACGGTCAGGTCTTCTTCCACGAGCGTGACCGCCACCTCGCAGTCCGGCTCCCGGAGTCCGCCGGCGGCGGTGCCGTTCGAGTGTTTGCCGTTCGTCACCGCCACATCCGGCTTCGATGGCAGGTCCCCGATGCCCACCAGCGGACTCGACCCGATCACCACCCGATACGGTGGTGGAAGGGTGTACCGCAAATCCGTCAACAACTCCGTCATCCAGACGTGATGGAGCCCTTCCCAGCCATAGCGGTCGGTCCAGTCGTGCAGCGGCATGGCAGTCTCCGTGAATGCCGGTGTCTGGACATCGTATCACACGCCCGATCCGTGTGACTGAAGCCGGTTTCTTCCCGCCTGGCCACCGCTAGCGAGTATGATCGTGACCGCCCGCCACGGTGTTCACGTCATGCCTCCCACCCGCCGTCAGTTCGTCGCCGCCACTGCCGTTGTTGCCGCCGCATCGCTGCTTCCGGCGGCCGACGCCAAGCCGGACATCTGGGACGACCCGCTTCCCCCGCAGCCGTTCGACAAAGTGCCGTTCCGCCCGGTGAAGATACCCGCGTGGGTGCGAGACACCCTCGGCGTGGGGTACACGCTGTCGGTGATGAGTTCGGCCGACCGCAAGGCCGCCGCTGCGATGGGCGTGACCATCAGCGAGGTCGGGTTCGTCGACCCGTTCTACGCCTACTACGACAGCAAGCTGCTGAAGAAGCGTAGCCCGCACGTCCCGCTCGACCGCACCGACAAGGACGTGGCCGAGTACGGCAAACTCGGCGTGCGTATCCTCGGAGTCTACCCTCCCACACTTCAAAGCGAGGTGTGGGAGCTGCACCCCGACTGGCGGCGGGTGCCGACCGACACCGACAAGATTCCGGAAGTGGATTTGAAGGCTCACCCCTATGGCGGGATGCTCTGCCTCCTCGGGCCGTATGGCGACTTCTTCATCGACGTGCTCGCCGAGATCGTCACCAAGTTCCCGACCGTGTCGGCGTTCAGCTTCGACGGCCTGCACCACGCCGGCGGGTGCTTCTGCGCGAATTGCAAGAAGGCGTTCAAGGCTGACACCGGCGACGCCATTCCGAAGCGGGACATGGAAAGCGAAGCGTATCGCAAGTACCTGCACTGGGCCGACCGCAAGATCGAAGACATGGTGCGGCGGATGCAGACGAAGCTGAAGGGCATCAACCCCGACACCGCACTGGTGACGTGGACGACGAACGCCGGGCGGTTCGGCCACTTGCTCGACATCCCGCGGAACATGCCGGCCCGGTTGAACCTGCTCTTCGACGCCCCCGACCAAGAGTTCTGGATGGACGAGACGAACCGCGGGGCGACGGTGGCACCGGCGTTCGGGGCGGCTTACGTGTGGGCAGTCAGCGGACACCGCGTGGCGTTCGCCGAGCCGTACCTGATGAGCCGCGGCAACCCGTATGGGAAGGACAGCTTCCCCCTGCACGAGGTCGAACGCCGGGTGCTGCTCGCCGCCACGCACGGGGCCGGGCCGAGCCTGGCGATTGCCCAGCCCGAGCCACTGAAGCCGGCAGTGAAAGCGGCACTGAACGCGGTGAAGCTGCGGGCGAAGTGGATGACGCACCGCACGCCGGAGCCGTGGGCGGCCGTGCTGGTGAGCGACAACACCCGCGTGTTCTACGGCCGCGAACCGGGCAAGGTGGAGGAGCGATACCTGGCGGGCGTGTTCGGTGTGTTCCGCACCGGGTTGGAGGAACACCTTTCGATCACGCTCGTGAACGACTGGGATTTGACCGCCGAGAAGCTGGCGAAGTTCAAGCTGCTGGTGCTGCCCAACGCGGCGGCGCTGGACGACAAACAGGCCGAAGCGGTGGCCGCGTTCGTGACGAACGGTGGCGGTCTGGTGGCGACGCTGGACACCGGGCGGTGTGACGAGTTCGGCACCCCGCGACTGACGCCGGCACTCATCGAGGTGCTGGGGGTGAAACTGCTCGGTGCGGCCGTCGGCGGAAAGCCGGGCGAGAAGCTGGACGAGAACTTCGCCCGCACCCTGCCGCCGGAGTACTGGAAGCAGCGGACGGGGACGTGGGACTTCCGCCGCAAGAACACCGAGTCGTTCCTGCACACCGAACCGATCACGGCGCTGCTCGGCAAAGACCCGGTGACGTTCAAGGGACCGGTGGCGAAGGTGGAGTTGTTGCCCGGCTCGCGGGTGGACGGCACGGTGCAGGCGAAGGGCGACCCGAAGGCACCGGAGTTGCCGGCGGTGATCTCCCGCACGCACGGCCGGGGACGAGTGGTGTACCTCGCCGCCGGGTTCGACGCGGGGCACTACCAGGCGTCTTACCCGTACTACCGGCTGATCCTGGCCGGCGCGATGCGGCGTGCGGCGAGCGGCCCGCCGCCGGTGGAGGTGAAAGCGCCGATGTGCGTGCAGAGTACCGTGACGCGGCAGGTGAAGGACGGCGAGCGGTTGCTGGTTCACCTGTTCAACAACGTGAACACCACCGCCGGCCACGGGCTGCCGGCCGAGGAGGTGCCGCTCCGCGAGGAGACGATCCCCATCCACGACATCGGCGTGACGTTCGACGCGGGGTATGCCATCAAGCGTGTTCACCTGGAACCGGGCGGCACGGAGTTGGCGATGGCGAAAGTGCCCGGCGGGGTGAGCGTGACCGTCGCGAGACTGGACGTTCACGCCATCGTGGTGGCCGAGTTGGGGTGAAAGTAGCAGGCACACGCCGTGTGCCGTCC
>JANNDF010000202.1:0-10033 GCA_031387445.1 Planctomycetia bacterium | reverse complement strand
CCCTGGAAAGCGGAACCAGACCCCTCACCCGGTTGACTCGCTCCGCTCGCCAACCGACCTCTCCCCAACGGGGAGAGGTTGGCGTGGTTCGACTGACCGTTGAGTTCCGTGTGTCCCCAAGTTTCCAGAGGTGCCCGGATGCGAACGTTCCAGTTTAGCGACGCGAAGTCCCACAAGTTCTGGACCATCGACGTACAGGGCAGCTCGTTCACCGTCACCTACGGCAAGGTTGGCACGGCCGGGCAGACGCAGACGAAGGCGTTCCCGTCGGCCGAGAAGGCCCAGGCCGAAGCCGACAAACTGGTGCGCGAGAAGACGGGCAAGGGGTACCGGGAGACGACGCCGAAGGCGAGCGTGTCGCAGGCGGAGGCGTTCGAGGCCGGGCTGCTCGACCACCCGCACGACCTCGCCCGGTGGAGCGCGTACTCCGACTACTTGACCGAACAGGGCGACCCCCGCGGCGAGTTCATGCAGGTGCAACTGGCCCTGGAGGACGAGTCCCTGTCGGCCGCCGACCGCAAGAAGCTGACGGCGGCCGAGGCGAAGATGCTGAAGGCGCACGAGCGGGAATGGCTCGGCCCGCTCGCCGCGTTCACCGTGGACGCTGAGAAGGAGAAGTCGTGGCGAAGAAGAGGAGGGCAGACGGAACTGCCGCCGGTACTGCACACGTTCGAACGGGGATGGCTGAGGAAGCTCGAATTTTTCGATCTCACGGTGAACCAGGCCCGGGCATTGGTCACCTGCCCTGAAGCGAGGCTGCTCAGCGAGTTGATCGTGGTAGGGGTGGCGTATGACGACCAATTCACCCCCGGGCCCGACGTGCCGGCCGATGCGGGCGAAGATGACCAACAGGGGTTGCACGCCCTCCTGCATTGCCCACACCTGCCGGCAGTCCGATCGCTTCGGCTGGGCGAGCTCATGCACGAGTCCCAGGGAGACGAGTATTCCAACTGCCATTTTGCCGGGCGGTTGGCCCACCACTTCGTGAAGCAGATGCCAAGGCTGGAACAATTGGACCTGTACACCTACGGCACCGACAGCGACAAACTGTTCCCGCTGTCGATGCCGAACCTGCGGTCGCTCACCCTGTTCCACAGCACCAGCTACCCACTCGACAAGTTGGCATCGAACCCGACGCTCACCAACCTCGAAACCCTTCGCTTTCACCCGCACGCCCTGGAACTCGACGGCCGCTCGACCGCCTACATCGGCCTCAGCGAGTTACGCGCCGTGTGCCGCTCCAAACACATCACCAAGCTCACGCACCTCTGCCTGCGGGTCGCAGACTTCGGCGACGACGGGGTCAAAGAGTTGATCGATTCCGGGGTGTTCCAGCGGCTGAAGGTGCTCGACCTGCGGGCGGGGTGCATCTCCGACGCCGGGGCACGGCTTCTCGCCGCCAGCCCGCACATCAAGCAGTTGGAGTTTCTCAACCTGCGGAACAACGCCCTTGGGGCTGCCGGGGTGAGTGCAATCCAGTCCACGAAGGTGAATGCCGACCTCAGCCAGCAGCACAGCATCACGACGGTTGATCCGGAGGGAGATGAGAGTGCCGAGTTCCTGTTCGACGGCGACATCGAGTGATGACCCGCCTCATCGTCATCGCCAACCCCGGCACGAAACGGTGCGAGGCGTTCTGCCGGGCGGCGGCGGCCTTCGGCGTCGAGCCGGTGGTGGTGCCGTGGGCGGAGGTGATCCCGGCCGACGGGTGCCTCGACCACCTGCCGGCGTTCGACGAGCCGGCCGTGGTGCGGTTGGAGTCGCCGGGGAAGGACACCGCCGTCACCCGGCTGCTGCTCGCCGCCGGCGACCCGCACACCGACTGGCAATCGGTGCCGCTGCCGAAAGGTCTACTCCTTCACCCTGGCCTACAATATCAGGGGTTCGTGCGGGTGCTGCAAGGATTGCGGAAGTCGTTCGACGCCCGCCCGCACCTGCGGCCCACCGCCTGCCCGCTCGCCGTCGCCCGCATGTTCGACAAGAACGCCACGCTCGCCGACCTGCGAGCGGCGGGTATCCCCACACCCGATTT
Source organism: Planctomycetia bacterium (assembly GCA_031387445.1). Classification (GTDB taxonomy): domain Bacteria; phylum Planctomycetota; class Planctomycetia; order Gemmatales; family Gemmataceae; genus JALHQU01. The sequence goes on along the minus strand of JANNDF010000202.1, from coordinate 8,001 downwards.
CCTCCCGCCCGAGCAGATCGCCGACACGTCCTCACTGCTCGACCACACCCGCTGGCCGGTGGCGTACCTGAAGCTGAACACCGGGGCGTCGGCCACGGGCATCGTCGCCTGTCGGCACACGCCCGACGGGTGGACCGGCACCACCACCCTGCTCCGCCGCGGCAACCAGTTCTTCAACACCCGCCGGGTTCGCACCGTGACCGGCGACGAGTTGGCGGCGTGTGTGGCGTTCCTGACGCGGGAAGGGCTGTGCGTCCAGCAGGGCATCCCGCACGCCCAACTCGACGGGCAGAACGCCGACCTGCGGGTGGTGTGCGTCGGCGGGAAGCCGGTCGCCACCATCTTCCGGCTGAGTCCCCACCCGATCACGAACCTGCACCTGGGCGGGCGGCGGGGCGACTGGCAACGGTGCCGCGATGCCATCCCTACCCGCCACTGGCTCGACGCGCTCGACTCGACGACCGCCGCCGCCGGCTGCTTCGACTCGCTCGTCGCCGGCGTGGACGTGATCTTCGAACCCGGCTTCCGCCGCCACTTCGTGCTGGAGGTGAACGCCTTCGGCGACTTCTTCCCCGGCTGGACCGACCCGGCCGGGCGGAGCCTGCACCGGATCGCGTTGGAGGCGGCCGGCCGTCCGGCGGACGGCCGCATACCATGACCCCTGCCGCCGGGCGCAAGGGGATCCGGACGTGGGCTGGCCGCCAGAGGAAGAACTTCTCGCCGCATGGGACCGCCTGGCCGACGACCCCACGGCCGGCGGGGCGTTCGTCGCCCTGGCGATGCCGCCGCTGGTGCGTCAACTGGCCGCGTGGCGATCGACTGCCGACCCGCACGCCGTCGAGTCGGTCGCGGCCGACGTGCTGTTCTGGCTGGTCAAGAACCCCAGCCGGTACGACCCGGCCCGGTCACCGCTGACCGCCTTCCTGCTGCTCGTCGCCCGCCGCAAGCTGCTCACCGCGCTCGCCTCCGAACGCCGCCATCAGGTGGGGAAAATCCCGTGGGATGACGTCGAGTTCGCCCTCGCCGACCGGAACGAGGAGGTGGACGACGACTCGCCGTCCTTCGACCACCCCGAACTGCAAGCCGTGACCGCAACGCTGTCCGAGACCGACCGCCGACTGCTCGACCTGATGCGAGACGGGGAGAGGAGCTCCATCGCGTTCGCCGCCGTCATGGGGATTGCCGACCGTCCGATCGAAGAGCGGGAGCGGGAGGTGAAGCGGGCGAAGGACCGCATCAAGGCTCGCCTGAAACGGGCGGCGGGAGGGGGGGATGGATGACATGGTGATTCGCGCCGCCCGACGCGCGGCGGTTGACCCGCACTTCCTGGCGTTCGCCTTGCACCAGTACGCCGAGGGGCAACAGATGGACGAAGCCGCACTCATGGCCGAGCTGGGGGCCACCCCCGAGACGCTCGCCCACGCCCGCCTGTGCCGCACCCCCCGCGGCGACGACGTTGGTATGAAGGAGGACATCGCCCGCATCGCCGACAAGTTCGGGCTGAACGCGGCCGTGCTGCTGAAGGCGGTGCGAGCGGGTGAAGTGGCGGTCGCCCACCGCGCCGCGGCCGCACGCCAGTTGCCCGAAACCGCTGCCCCCGTGTTGGCCGCGCGGGATCGCATTCCGGACGAGCCGCGACCGCCAGGGAGCGGTGAATGAACCCCATCGGCCCGCCCGTGTGGGTTTCGGACCTCGCCGGGCGGTTCTGGGCCGACGCCGGCGAGCCGCCCGCCTTCCCCCGCGACCTGGAAGACGCTGTCGCGTCCGCCGGCGGCATGACGGTCGTCCGCCGTGGCGGGTTGCGGGTGAGTACCGTCGTCGCCCACTGCCTCGCGCGAAAAGTGCCCGCCGCGTTCGCCGGCCCCGACCGCCCTCTGCGGGCCGCGTTGCACTGCTGGGCCGGCGTCGGCACCGTCTTCCTCGACCCGACCGACCCGCCCGACGAACAGCGGTTCTCCTTCGCCCACGAGTTGGCCCACTTCCTCCGTGACTACCTCTCCCCACGCCGACAGGTGGCGAAGGCACTCGGCCCCGGTGCTGTGGACGTGCTCGACGGCATCCGCCCGCCGACGGTGGACGAGCGGTTGCACGCCGTGTTGCGGAACCGCCCGCTGACACCGCACTGTCACTACATGAGCCGTGACCCGGCCGGCCGGCCGGAGCGGGACGCCGACCGCCGCGCCGAAGCCGACGCCGACCGGCTGGCGTGCGAACTTCTCGCCCCGGCCGAGTTGTTCCGCACGATGACGGATCGCACCGAGTTGCACCGCCGGCTGACCGCCGAGTTCGGCCTGCCCGCGTCCGTCGCCGACGAGTACGCCCGTCAGATCCTCCCGCCGCCTGAGTCCGAAGGCGGATTCATTGCACGGCTGACGAAATCCCGGTAACGTGGCGTCGAACTTCCCTGACACCGGCGGAATAACCGGCACAGGAGGACGCAAATGTCCGCCACGGTCGCCCCTGCCTCAGATCCCACGCTGCCCGTCTCGCAGATCAGCCGCGGGATGACGGCCGACGAGTTCCGCGAGCAGTTCGGCGAATCGCTGCCCGACGTGCTCGGCATGACCACCTGGCAACAGGGCGTGGACCTGGTGCGGGAGTACGCCCGCATCGAGCGCGAAGTGGCGGCGGCGGTGGAAGTGGAGCGGCGGCACGAAGGTGAGGTGCGGCGGCGGGTGTTCCCCATGCTGAAGGACTCGCCCCACGCCCCCGCGGAGGCCGGGCACTACACCGACATCACGCCGGACGTGGTGAAGCAGGTTCACCAGGGGTTGCTGTTCAACGGCGGGGTGGAGGCGTGCGACGGCACCGTGCAGACGCACGACACGCTCGCCCTCACCGTCTACCAGATCGGCGTCTGCCTGGTGTCGTACTGCGGGAACGCCGGCAGTTGGAGCACGCGGCTGTTCCGCAAAGACCTGCGGGAAGAGCACGCCGACCCGGTGAGCGAGGTGATGGAGATCTTGCAGCGGCGACACCACCGCGCCGGGCTGAACCAACCCGACCGCCGCGACGGGTTGAGCGAACTGGCCCAGCGGGCGGTGATGAGCTTCGCCGAACTGCGGGTGCTGACCGAGAAGGCGACCAAGCCGTGGCGGATGGGGCACGGCAGCCCGGCCCCGTACCAGTTGCTCGCCGGGGCCGGTAACCCGGACGTGATGATCGAGAGCGTGAAGGTGATGCGGCGGCTGATCGCCGACCACCAGCGGTTCGTGTTCGTGTCGAGCGAGAGCGGCGACCGCGACCTGCTCACGCTGGGGCAGGCCCTGCGGCCGCTCGAATACCTGATCGTGCAGACGCTCGAAGAGCGGATCAGCCGGTTCGTCGAGCAGACCCAATTCTCGTCGCGGGTGACAGTGGACGCCGATTGGGACGGCATCGCCCTTTCGCCGAACAACTGGCTGCGGCGGTTCCGCGACGAGATCGCCCCGCAGGTGCTCGTCGGCGTCTACCGGGCGTCGTGGCTGTCCCCGCCGCAGGTGTTCTACTGCCACCGCCAGCACTTCGGCACCGCCGCCCGAATCGCCATCTCCGTCTCGGTGCTGCTGCCCGACCGCGGCTTCCCCATGCTCATCGACCTGGTGGACCGGGCGTGCAAGAGCGTGTACGGCGGGGGCAGCCTGAAGGAGATGGCCGACGCCGCATACGCCAAAGCCGGCGCCGGCACCAGGTATGGGAGTGAGAGACAGAACCGCCCGGAGAAGTGAAGACAGAAGCAAGGGAAGACAGATTTCACCGCCGAGGGCACATGAGGGCACGAGAGATGAAGACGAGAGAAGAGTTGGACAAAATCAGTGAGGGGATCATCGGTGCCGCCATCGCGGTTCACCGGGAGTTGGGGGCCGGGTTGTTGGAGTCGGCTTACGAGGCGTGTCTGGAGTTCGAGTCGCTCAGCCGCGGGTTCAAGGTCGAACGCCAAGTGGTACTGCCGGTCAAGTACCGCGGGCTGGACATCGAATGTGGGTTTCGGATCGACCTCCTGGTGAACGACGCGGTCATCGTGGAACTGAAGGCGGTCGAGCGGGTGGAGAAAATTCACGAAGCGCAGACGCAGACTTATCTCAAGCTGACCGGCTTGCACCTCGCGTTGCTGATGAACTTCAATGTCCTTCGCCTCACCGACGGCCTCCGCCGGATCGTGCGTGACTTCCCGGACTGACTCTCTCTTTCTCTCATGTGCCCTCATGTGCCCTCGGCGGTGAAATCTCTTCATCCTGGAGCCACACCCATGTCCGACATCGCCACCACGACCACCCTGGACGCCGAGATTGCCGCCGCCGGCGGGCCGGTGCGGATCGACCCCGCGTTCGCTGGGTCGGTCGGCCGCACGCTGTTCGACCTGCCCGGCAGCTCCGACTTGACCGTCACCGTGCTGCTGCCGAACGAACACCTGCACCGCGCCCCGTCGCAGTCGCTCGTCCGCATCCAGAGCAAAGACAAGCAGTACCTGGGCGTCGTCACCGCCGGGCCGTTCGCCGAACCGGACGGGCTGCGAGGTGATTCGCCCATGCTGCAAGCGGTGGCCACCCACGGCGGCGATTACCTGCCGCCGTACCACGGCCGCATTCAGGTGAGCATTCTGGGAGAGGAACTGTCCGACGGCACGCTCACCCCGCCGCGGCTTCGCCCGCTGCCGAACAGCCCGGTGTGGGTGCTGAGCGACGACGAATCGGGCAAGGTGCTGAAGTGCAGCGGCGACGTGCGGCTGGGATTGGCCGCCGGACATGAAGGGGTGGTCGTGGGCGTGCCGTCGGACGCGAAGGCGGTGTTCCCGCGGCACACGGCGATCCTCGGCACCACCGGCGGGGGCAAGTCGAACACGGTGGCCGGGCTGGTGAAACGCGCCACCGACGCGGGCATGGCGGTGGTGCTACTGGACGTGGAGGGCGAGTACACCCGCCTGAACGAGCCGAATGGTGACAGGCGGATGTCAGCGGGGCTGCGGGAACGGAAGCTGGTCGCCGAGGGCGTGCCTGCCGACCGCATGAGCGTGTACCACCTCGTCGGCCGCGACACCACCAACCCGACACACCCGAACCGCAAAGCGTTCAGCCTTCAGTTCGCCCGTCTGTCGCCGTATCAGGTGTGCGAGATGATGGACGCGAACGACGCCCAACAGGAGCGATTCTTCTTCGCCTACGACCTGTGTAAACGACTGATGCGAGAACTGGGCATCTTCCCAGAGGCCGACAAGCCGAAGGAAGAGCAAGAGAGGCAGGAACAGATCCTCCTTCGTGTGGACGAGTTCGAACGGGGCCACCCGCGGATGAAGCTGACGTACCTGCTCGACGTGGTCGGCATCTGTCACGGGGCGGTGAACAAGTCCGAGTTCACGCCGTTCAACGAGTTCCTGAAATCCGAGAAGGCGAAGGCGGCGATCCACAAGTTCCTCGACCCGAAACAGATGCCCGGCAGTGCCAGTTCGTGGGGGAAGGTGAAGAGCCTGCTCTGGCGACTCAGCCGGCTCAAGGTGTTCGACCGGCACACCAGCGGGGCCGAGTTCATCACCCACTCGAACCTGCTCAAGACCGGCCTGCTGTCCGTCATCGACCTGAGCGACAGCGGCATGTCCGAACTGTCGAATCTGGTGATCGCCGACCTGCTCCGCGGCATCCAGGAAGCGCAGGACAAGGCCTACACCAAGTTCGAGAAGCAGAACGGGGCGAAGCCGCCGCGGGTGCTCATCGTCATCGAAGAAGCCCACGAGTTCCTGAGCGACGAGCGGATCGACAAGACACCGATCCTGTTTCAACAGGTCGCCCGCATCGCCAAGCGGGGTCGCAAGCGGTGGCTCGGTTTGTGCTTCGTCACGCAACTGCCGGCCCACCTGCCGAAGCAGGTGCTCGGCCTGTGCAACAGCTTCATCCTGCACAAGCTGACCGACCCGTTCGTGGTGAACCAACTGAAGCGGCAAGTGGGCGGGGTGGACGACGGCCTGTGGGACCGCCTGCCGGGGCTGGCACCGGGCCAAGCGGTCGCCGCCTTCCCGCACTTCACCCGCCCGATTCTGGTGAGCATCGACCCGGCCCCGTGCCAACTGCGGATGACCGAGTAGGTGCCGCCTGCCGCCCGGCAGGCGGCACCTACTTTTTTGTCGAACATCACCGCCTCCTCCGGAACAGTCGGCAGCACCCCGGAGGAACTGCCGTGTCCGACACCCCCGACCTGATCCCCGTCCGCGCGCTCAATCAGGCCACCTACTGCCCGCGGCTGTACTACCTGCAGTACGTGGACTGCGTGATGCCCACCAACGAGCACGTTGAGGGCGGGCTTTTCGACCACCGCCGGGTGGACGACCCCGACCTGAAGCTGAAGGCCCGCACCGAGGGCGAGGCGGTCCGCACCCGCGGGGTCCCGGCCAGTTCGGAAACACTCGGCATCAGCGGGGTACTCGACCAGATCGAGGAGAAGCACGGCGAGCGTTACCCGGTGGAGACGAAGCACGGCCCCGCCCCGCGGGACGCCGACGGCCAGCCGACGACCTGGGACAACGACGCCGTGCAGTTGTGTGCCCAGGCGCTGCTGCTGGAAGAGCAGAGCGGCGAGGCGGTGACGCGCGGGTTCCAGTTCTACGCCGGCACACGTGAGCGGGTGGCGGTCGAGTTCACCCCCGAGCTGCGCCGCCAGACGCTCGACACCATCACCCTGTGCCGCGAACTCTCCGCCGCCGACACCCCGCCGCCGCCACTGCCGGCCGAGCTTCGCCACCGCTGCTTCGGCTGCTCGCTCGCCCCGGTCTGCCTGCCCGAAGAGACGCTGTACGAACTCAACCCTCCGGCGGCGGCGGACGGCGAAGAGGTGTCACCGCCCGCCCTCGTCCGCGTCATGCCGGGGAGTGATGACGGGGCCGTGCTGTACGTGAACGAGCCGGGCAGCCACGTGGGCAAGCGGTCCGAACACCTGGTGGTGAAGAAGGACGGCAAGGAGACGACGAAGGTGCCGATGCACGCCGTGCGACAGGTGGTGCTGTTCGGCAACGTGCAGATCAGCACGCAGGCGCTGCAAACGCTCATCGAGAACGAGATCCCGGTGACGATGCTCACCGGCTACGGCAAGTTCATCGGCGGCTTCCAACCGCCGCCGAAGAAGAACGTCCACCTCCGCGAGGCCCAGTTCAAGCTGTTCGCCGACCCGTCCGCCTGCCTGGGTTTGGCCAAAGAAGTGGTGCGGGCCAAGCTCTCCAACCAGCGGGCGCTGCTCATGCGGTCACTCCGCGGCGACGGCGACCGCGGGAGCGACGAGCGTTCCGCCCGCGACATGGCCGACCTGCTCAAGCGGCTGGACAAGGCCGAGTCCGTCGGCACAGTGTTCGGCCTGGAAGGGCAGGGGGCCGCCCTCTACTTCGGCGAGTTCGGCCGCTTCCTGGTGAACCAGCCGCCCGGCCGCGGGTTCGACTTCACCGCCCGCAATCGCCGCCCGCCCAAAGACCCGGTGAACGCCCTGCTCAGCTTCGCCTACGCCCTGCTCGCCAAGGACTGCTTCGCCGCCGCCTGCACCGTCGGGTTCGACCCGTACAAGGGCTTCTTCCACGTCAACCGCCACGGCAAGCCGTCGCTCGCACTGGATTTGATGGAGGAGTTCCGCCCGGTCATCGCCGACAGTGTGGTGCTCACCCTCATCAACAACGAGATGCTCACCCCGGCCGACTTCCTGGTCTGGAAGGACGCCTGCCAACTGACCGAGAACGGCCGCCGCACCTTTTTCCAGGCCTACGAGCAAAGAAAGGCCACTGAAGTCACACACCCGGTGTACGGGTACAAGATGTCGTACAGCCGCATGCTCGAAGTGCAGGCCCGCATGCTCGCCGCCTTCGTGCGGGGCACCACCCCGAAGTACACCGGGTTCACCGTGCGGTAGGGTGGTCCGCTCTCGCCGAGAGCGGGGAGGAACAGATGCTCAGCTACCTCGTCTGCTACGACATCTCGAACCCCAAGCGGCTCCGCAAGGTGGCGAAGATCTGCGAGGACTTCGGGTACCGCCGGCAGTTGTCCGTCTTTTTGG
>JANNDF010000167.1:0-2364 GCA_031387445.1 Planctomycetia bacterium | reverse complement strand
TCCTGGAACCGCCGGCGTCAGCCGGCCGGGTGCGCCACCCAGCCCGCTCACGCGGGCGGTTCCAGAAACCCCCGGCATCACTGCCGGGGTTCACCAAGGCGGGCGAACACCGCTGCCGCGTGGGCCGCCACAATCGGCCAGTCGAACCGCCCTTCCACCCAGGCCCGCCCGCGGACGCCCATCGCCGCCAGCTCCGCCGGATCGTTCAGCAGCTCCGTCAGCACGCCGGCCAGCTTCTCCGGCCCGTCGCAGTTCACAATCCGCCCGGTGTCCGGCACGCTCATCGTCTCGCCCGTGCCGCCGCTGTCGCCGGCCACCACCGCCTTGCCGCACGCCTGCGCTTCCAGCAGCACCATGCCGAACCCCTCGATGTCGGCCCCGACGGTGCGGTTGGCCAGCACGAACAGGTCGCACTGCTGGTAGCACTTCGTCATCCGCTCGTCGCTGACGCCGCCGAGGAACTGCACCGCGTCGGCCACGCCGCACTCGGCCGCGAGTGCCCGCAGGCTCGCGTCCTCTTCGCCCGTGCCGATGACCGCGTACAACACGTCCGGCACCTTCGCCCGCACCGCCGCCAGCGCGCGAATGACCGTGTCGTGCCCCTTCCGCTTCTGCAACCGCCCGACCGTCAGCAGCACCCGCCGCCCGGTCCAGCCCATCTCGGCACGAAACTGTTCATCTGCCGCCGCCGGCACGAACTTCCGGGCATCGACGCCGGGTTGAATCACATGCACCTTCTCGGCCGGGTAGCCCCAGTCTTCGATCAGCATCCGCCGCGTGTTGAAGCTGTTGCCGAGCGCCGCCACCGCCCGCCGCATCACCCGTTGCGTCATCCACGTCATCTCGCGGCTGGTGCGGCTGACGCCGATGTCTTCGCCGTGGTTGAAGAAGGCGAACGGCACCCCGCACAGCCGGTGGGCTAACAGCCCAACGTATCCCTCGGGTAAATTGCGCCCGCAGATGAGCAGCCCGACGTCGTGTTGCTTCACCAGCTTTCGCACCCGCCACGCCGTCCGCAGGTAATACTTCAGGCTTGCGAACCGCCGCAGCCCGCGGTCGTCAATCGCCATCGGCAGGCGGACGACGGTCAACGGGTGGGTGCGGTCGAACTCGGCGGCACCGGGTACGTCGGCGGCGGCGATCAGATACCGCTCGGGCGGGAGCCGCGAGGCGACCTCCCAGAACAGGCGACTCGACCCGCCGACGGTGGGCGGGAAGATCTCGGTGAGCAGAAGCGTTTTCCGCGGGGGCACGCGGCGGTCCTCGGTGGGCGGTGGGGAATCTTACCCCACTCCCACCGTTCCGCCCGGCCGCTATCATGCCCCCCATGCGGATTCTCGTCACCGGCGGCGCCGGGTACATCGGCAGTTTCACCGTCCACCGGCTGCTCGCCGACGGGCACACCGTGGTGGTGTACGACAACCTGTCCGCCGGCCACCGGGCCGCCGTGCCCGCGAGTGTGCTCCGCGTCGGCGACCTGGCCGACGCCGACCGGCTGGATCACCTCTTCGCGGTCGAGCGGATCGAGGCGGTCGTCCACTTCGCCGGCAGTTGCTACGTCGGCGAGTCCGTCACCGACCCGGCCGCCTACTACCGCAACAACGTCGGCAACTCGCTGACGCTGCTCGAACGCATCCGCCGGCACGGGGTCAAGCGGGTCGTCTTCTCCAGCACCTGCGCCACCTACGGCACCCCGGACGCCGTGCCGATTCCGGAAGACCACCCGCAGCGGCCGGTGAACCCCTACGGCAACACCAAGCTGGCCGTGGAGATGATGCTCCGCGACTACGCCCCGGCCTACGGCATCGGGTTCGCCGCCCTGCGGTACTTCAACGCCTCCGGGGCGGCGGCCGACGGCACCCGCGGCGAACACCACACGCCCGAAACGCACCTGATCCCGCTGGCGGTTCAGGTGGCTCTCGGGCAGCGGCCGCACCTGAACGTGTTCGGCACCGACTACGACACGCCCGACGGCACCTGCGTGCGGGACTACATCCACGTGGAAGACCTGGCCGAAGCGCACGCGCTCGCGCTCGGGGCGATTACGCCCGGCACGGGGAAGGCGTGGAACGTGGGCACCGGCACGGGGAGCAGCGTGCGAGAAGTGATCCGCACGTGCGAAGAGGTGAGCGGGCGGAAGATTGCCGTGGTGGAAGGCCCGCGGCGAGCGGGCGACCCGCCGGCCCTGGTGGCCACCGGCGACCGCATCCGGGCGGAACTGGGCTGGGAGCCAAAGTACCCGACGCTCCGCCAGACCGTCGAAACCGCCTGGGCGTGGCACAGCAAGAACCCGAAGGGGTACAAGTAGCCGCCGGTTGACGAGCCGGGAGCGTGAGCGACCGGAGGTGACGTCTTCCGGTCGCT
>JANNDF010000166.1:0-23178 GCA_031387445.1 Planctomycetia bacterium | reverse complement strand
TCCTGGAACCGCCGGCGTCAGCCGGCCGGGTGTCGAACTTGTCCCAAACGAAAGGCACAGCCAGCGCGGGTGATCTGGCTCCCTCCCAATCCGCACATTCGGCACCCGTTCCCCAGAACTCATTCTTTTCTCCGATGGGCGATCCCCCCACCCGCCGCCTACAACTCCTTCACCCGCCCGCGTTCATCCCATCTTCACCCACGAGACACCCCCCGTGTCCCGCACACTCCGCACCCTCCGGTGGCCGCTCCTCGGCCTGCTGGTGGCCGCCGTGGTCGCCGTCCCGTCCGCACACTCGCAGGACAAAACGCCGCCGCTCACCCCGGTCGAGAAGCAGAAGCAACTCGACGACCTGAAGAAGCAGATGGAGGCGATCCAGAAGCAGATCGCCGACCTGGAGAAACCCGGCACCCTGACGCTCACCGCGGCCGAATCCGGCCCGCAGCCGGTGGCCGAGGGGGCGCTGCCGGCGGACGTGTCGAGCCAGTTCAAGTGGCGGAACATCGGCCCGGCGAACATGGGCGGGCGGGTGACGGCCCTGGCGGTGAACGAGGCCGACCCGTCCAACTACTGGGTGGCCACCGCGTCCGGCGGGCTGCTCAAGACGGTGAACAACGGCACCACCTTCGAGCACCAGTTCGACACCCAGACCAGCGTCAGCATCGGCGACGTGGCGGTGTCGGCGAGCAACCCGCAGATCCTGTATCTGGGCACCGGGGAGAACAACCCGCGGAACTCGGTGTCCTTCGGCGATGGGGTGTACAAGAGCGAGGACGGCGGCAAGTCGTGGAAGAACGTGGGGCTGAAGAAGTCGTTCCAGGTGGGCAAGATCCTGATCCACCCGAAGGACCCGAACGTGGTGTACGTCGGGGCGCTCGGGCGGCTGTACGGGCCGGGCGGTGAGCGGGGCGTGTACAAGACGGAAGACGGCGGCAAGACGTGGAACCGCGCCCACTTCGTGGACGACAACACCGGCGTGATCGACATGCGGATGGACCCGACCGACCCGAACACGATCATCGCCGCCTTCTGGGACCACAAGCGGGACGGGCACGACGGCTTCTTCGGCACCCCGCCGGTGCCGGACAGCTACGGCCCGGTGGTCACGCACGGCCCCGGCGGCGGGCTGTACAAGACGGCCGACGCCGGCAAGACGTGGAAGAAGTTGACCGACGAGAATCTGAAGAACGGCCTGCCGACGGTGAAGACCGGCCGCATCGGGCTGGACTACAGCCGCAAGTCGAAGGGCCTGCTGTACGCCGTCATCGACACCGAGAAGGGGGGCAGCGGCGGGCCGACCACCGCCGTGTACTTCGGCGCGGTGATGGACCCTGCCCCGGAGAAGGGCGGGGCGAAGCTAACGACCGTGACGCCGAACAGCCCGGCCGCCAAGGCGGGGCTGAAGGACGGCGACGTGGTGGTGAAGGTGGGCGACGCCAAGATCACGAACGACGACGAACTGGTGGCCACCTACACCGACAAGAAGGTGGGCGACAAGCTGAAGCTGACCGTCCTCCGCGACAAGAAGGAAGAGGTCGTTGAAGTCGTCCTGGGTACACGCCCGACCGACCCGGCCACCGCGCCGGTGCCGAGCGTCGGGTTCACCCAGGGCCGCGCCGGCGAGGTGCAAGGCGTCGTGGTGGGGAACGTGAGCGAGAGCGGGCCGGCGGCCAAGGCGGGCATCAAGGACGGGGACGTGATCGTGGAGGTGGACGGGAAGGCGGTGGCCAACATCTCGGAGCAGCGGTCGATCCTGACGACGAAGAAGGAAGGGGACAAGGTGAAGTTCAAGGTGAAGCGGGGCGACGAGACGAAGGAACTGGAAGTCACCCTCGGCCCGCCGGTCGCCGGCGGCGGTGGCGGCGGCCCCGGCGGTGGCGGTGGCCCGCAGCGGGGGCAGAACGCCGACCGTCCGTTCGGCCTCGGGCTGGGCGGGCAGCAGGCGAACGTGCAGGGCCGTCAGGGCAAGGACGGCTACCAGACGGGCGGGGTGTTCGTGTCCAAGAACAACGGCGACACGTGGGAGCGGGTGAACAGCTTGAACCCGCGGCCGATGTACTTCAGCCAGATCCGCGTGGACCCGTCGGACGACAACACCGTGTACGTGCTGTGCGACACCCCGTCGCCCATCTACGTCAGCTCCGACGGCGGTAAGCGGTTCGAGAACGTCACCACTGCCGGCGGGGTGCACGCCGACGCCCACGCCCTGTGGATCGACCCGAAGGACGGCCGGCACTGGGTCATCGGGTGCGACGGCGGGTTCTATGTGACGTACGACAAGGGCAAGAAGTGGGACCACCTGAACAACTTCGCCCTCGGCCAGTTCTACCACGTGGCGGTGGACAACCGCAAACCGTACCGCGTGTACGGCGGGCTGCAAGACAACGGCAGTTGGGGCGGGCCGAGCGACACCCTCAAGAGCACCGGCCCTGTGAACGAGGACTGGGTGTACGTGAGCGGCGGCGACGGGTTCGTCTGCCGGGTGGACGCGACCGACCCGGACCTGATCTACACCGAGAGCCAGGGCGGGGCGATCAGCCGGCGGAACTTCCGCACCGGCGAGAGCGGCGGCATCCGCCCGGCCCCGGTGAAGGAGGGCGAAGCCCTCCGCTTCAACTGGAACACCCCGTACTTCCTCAGCAGCCACAACTCGAGCATCTTCTACAGCGGCGCGCAGTACGTGTTCCGCAGCGTGAAGAAGGGGGCCGACCAGAAGCCCATCTCGCCCGAACTGACCCGCACGAAGGCCGGCAGCCTGGTGGCGCTGGGTGAATCCCCGCGGACCCCGGACGTGCTGTGGGCCGGCTCGGACGACGGCTTCCTGTGGATGACCAAGGACGGCGGGGCGAAGTGGGAGAACGTGACCGAGAACGTGAAGAAGGCCGGGCTGCCGGGCTTCCGCCACGTGGCCAGCGTGGAGCCGTCCCGCGACAAGGCGGGTCGCTGCTACGTGGCGTTCGACGCCCACCGCTCGGACGACGACAAGCCGTACCTGTTCGTGACGGACGACTACGGGGCGACGTGGACGAACATCACCAACAACCTGCCGGCGTTCGGCAGCACCCGCGTCCTGAGGGAAGACTACAAGAGCACCAATGTGCTGTACTGCGGCACCGAGTTCAGCGCGTACGTGTCGATCAACAAGGGGAACAGTTGGGCCAAGCTGGGCGGCAACCTGCCGACGGTCGCCTGCCACGAGTTCGCCCAGCCGACCACCGCCGACGAGCTGGTGGTCGCTACCCACGGCCGGAGCGTGTGGGTGCTCGACATCAACGCCGTCCGCCAGATGAGTAGCACCGTGCTGAAGACGCCGGTGACGCTGTTCACCCCGTCCACCGCCACCCGCTGGCGGCTGAACCCGAACGGCCGCTCGCCGTACAGCGAGACCGACCGCAAGTTCGCCGGCGAGAACGCCCCCCGCGGCGCCACGTTCGACGTGCTGCTACTGGAGAAGGCGAAGAAGGTGGGGCTGAAGGTGGTGGACGTGACCGGCAAGACGGTGTGGGAGTACGGGCAAGGTGGCGGCGGGTTCGGCGGCGGCCGCTTCGGCGGTGGTGGTGGCGGTGGGCAAGGTGGCGGCGGCGGTGGTGGGCAAGGCGGTGGCGGTGCGCAACTCGACCCCGAAGCCCGGTTCAAGGCGACCGACAAGAACAGTGACGGCAAGATCAGCAAGGAGGAGGCGGCCGACTCGCGGCGATTGGCCGACGCCTTCGATACGGTCGACGCCAACAAGAACGGCAGCATCGACCTGGAGGAGTACAAGAAGTACGCCGCGACGGCCGCACCGGGTGGCGGCGGTGGTGGTCAAGGGGGTGGCGGTCAGGGCGGTGGGCCGGGCGGCGGGGGCGGTCAACCGGCGACGAAGCCGATCACCGACGCCGGCCTGCACCGCCTGCGGTGGACGCTGACCGGCCAGGGCGGGGGCGTGAAGGCGGGCGTGTACAAGGTGGTACTGACGGTGGACGACAAGGAGTACACGCAGGCGATCACCGTCGAACTCGACCCGAACCTGCCGAAGGACGCGGTCGTGGTCGAGGGCGAGGAAATCGAAGGAGAAGAGGGGAAGGACGGTGTGGGGAAGAGCGACCGATAAGCGGTTGGGCCAGAATTGGAACCGGGAACGCAGTGACCGGGTGTGGCCCCAACGGGGCCACCGGGAATAGCCTGGGGTGATGGAGTCCCGAAGGGACGACGGAACCCCTGGACCCCATCACCCACAACCCAGCAGCCCCGCAGGGGCGGCCCGTCTTCTGTAGCCGGCCACTGAGAGGCCTGGTCCGGGGTCACAGACCCCGGCTACAGCGGATCGGGTCGCCCCTCCGGGGCTGCGGTCGCTTTTTCGCATCCGTTCCAGGGGTTCCCGCTCACCTGCGGCTCGCTCCACCCCTGGCTATTCCCGGTGGCCCCGTTGGGGCCGCACCTCGGCGCGATCCTGACCCTCGGCTTCTTCGGGAGGGTACGTCACGCACCACACCCCTCGACGCGCCGACTCGACCAGGTCGCCCACCCGGATGGGCACACGAGTCTTCCGCGCCCACCACGGCTTGAAGAGCAGCCAGAGCGGGTTGCACCCTTCCGGCCTGGTGTGGTGATACCAGCGGAAACCGTCGATGCGGACGGCGAATCTCTCGGCGAACTTGTCGATCAGACTCGACAAATCGTCGCCGGAAACGCCGAGGTCGCCCACCACGTCGGCATCGAGCGAAATGTCCAGCGACAGGCCGGCGTGTTCGTGGAGAAATGCCCGAACGCGTTGTTCGAGGTCGTCCACGGTCACACGCCCTCGCGGGTAGGATCGAGCAGGCTTGTCGCTACCCGTCGGTGGTGTACGGGGCGAGTACCTCTTCGACGATCTGGCGGCAGCGGTCCACGTCCGACGCGGCGACCGCGAAGTGGTACTGCCCGGCCAGGAGCGGGGCGTCCTCGTCGAACTCCATCAGCTCGCCGACCCCTTCTTGTTCCAACTGGTCGTTCAGGACGTTCAGCACACGTTCCCGAAACTCGTCCGGCGAGAGTGGCGAATCGACTTCAACTTCGAGCACTTGCATGTGGCGGACCCTCTCGGCCGGTTACCGCTCGGTCGGCATCAGCTTGTCTACCACCGGCAGGACGGCCGCCCACGGCCACTCGAACGACGCCGTCAGTTGCTTCCGCCCGCCGCCCAGGTCGGCCGGCTTCGCCGCCTGAGCCGCCTCGGTGATCGGATTGGCCAGCGGCCGGGCCATCTCCCGTCCGGCCAGCACGTCCAGCATGCCCGTCAGATCGTTCTCCAGGAAGCGGTTCAGCTTCCCGGCGTTGGGACCGGTGAGCACCACCGTCAGCCGCACCTTCCCGCCCTCCGCGGCCACGGCGGTCACGGTCATCAGGTCCACCCCGGCGGCCGACAGCGGCTCCGGCGTGCCCCCCCGCTTGAGCGGCAACTGGCAGCGGCCGGACGCGGCGAAGAAGGCCAGCGGGGTGTCGGCGGTCTTGGTCGCGTCCGTCACCGCCGCCAGCAGCGCGGGGTCCACGCCGGTCGGCCCCTTGCGGGCGTTGGCGGTCTTGGCCAGGTCGGTCACGTCGCCCTTGTCCGAGCCGATCAGGTAGGCCGGCGGGTTCGGCAGCAGGGCGCCCCGCACCCGCCGCTCGGCGTTGAACGGGTTGGCCTTCGGGTCCCGCCCGTTCCGCACCACCACCGCCCCGTTCGGCAGCGTCTCGGTTTCGGCCACCTGAAGGCGGTCGAGGTCCTTGCGGAAGGCGTCCCCGGTCAACACCTCGCCCTCGCCGGCGGCCACGCACCGGCTCATGTCGGGGTGGAAGGCGACGGTCACGCGGTCGAACTTCCGCAGGTCGAACTTCGACCAGCGGGCCATCAGGTCGGCCACGCGGCGGCTGTTGGTGGTGGCGTCCGGGTGGGTTTGGGTTTGCTCCCACCCGACCTTCGGGTCGGCCACCAGCACGGCGGCGGTGTCGTCGGGAAGCAGGTCGCTCACCGGGCGGAAGGGCGATTTGGCCACCTTCGGCGGGGGCGGGGCGGTCGTCGCGGGGGTGGTCGGGGTGGTCGGCTTGTCGTTCCGTCCGGCCATGGCCACCAGCACGGCCAGCACCACGATGAGCGCCACCCCGGCCACCCCGGCGGCGGCCACCGCCACCACCGGGAACCCGCCCTTCGGCTTCTTGTCCGGTGTGCGGCGGGCGGTGCGGCGGGGCGTCGAACCGGACGGCGGCGTGTCCGACGATCGGCCCCGGGTGGGCGATTCCATGGGGCCTGAAGGCGTGGCGTCCGCCGGCCGCTTGGCGATCGGTTTCGACTGCACCGTCAGCACCCGCACCGACCGCTGACCCGACGACTGAGCGGACGACGACCCGGCGGTCGAGCGGACGACCGGCCGTGCGACCGACCGTGCGCCCGATTCGGTCGCCAGCACCGGGGCGGTCGGCAGTTGCACGGCGGCGGCCGGCGGGCTCACGGCCGGGGCGGGGGTGGCGGCTCCGCCCAGGTCCATCGTCGGGAACCCGAACCCGGACTTCGGTACGGCGGCGTCGTCGGCCGAGATGACCGGGATGTCGGCCAGTTCCAGGCCGGGCAACGGCGGTAGGGCGCTGAAGTCGAACGCCGCGTCGCCGGTGTAGTGGGCCAGCTCTTCGGACACCTCGTCGGCAGTCTGGTAGCGGTCGTCCGCCTTCTTCGCCATCATCTTCTTGATGACGGCGGCCAACCGCGGGGGCACGTCCGGGCGGAACTGGCGGATGTCCGGCACCGGGTCCAGTTGGTGCTTGATCAGCTTGTCGATGGCCGTGCCGGTGTCGTACGGGGGCAGCCCGCGGAGCAGGTAGAAGAGGGTGCAGCCGAGGCTGTAGATGTCCGCCCGCGGGTCCACGGTGCTGCTGTTGCGGCTCTGCTCGGGCGACATGTAGTCGGGCGTGCCGACCACCGTGCCGTCGCGGGTCAGGTCGGTGGTGGTCACGTCGTCGTCGGCCAGGCTCCGCACCAGCCCCATGTCCAGGATCTTCACGTTCGCCTTGCCGCCGGTGCCGGGGATGGCCCGCTCGCCCGACACCAGCAGGTTGCTCGGCTTCACGTCGCGGTGGACCAGCCCCTTGTCGTGCGCGTGCTGTAGCCCGAGCGCCGCCTGCCGGATGTACTCGGCCGCCTCGCCCGGCGGCATGGCCACCTTCTCCTTGTTCAAGTCCTTCACCAGCCGCGACAGGTCGGACCCGTCCACGAACTCCATCGCCAGGAAGTACCGCCCGCCCACGTCGTCGGCTTCGAGCAGCTTGACGATGTTCGGGTGGTCGAGCGACGCGGCCGCTCGGGCCTCCCGTTTGTACCGCTGCACCACCGTCTTATTGGCCAGCAGGTTCGGGCGGATGGTCTTGAGCGCCACCTCCCGCCCCATGCGGGATTCCACCGCCCGGTACACCTTTCCCATGCCCCCTTCGCCGATCCGCTCCAGGATCAGGTACTGGCCGAACACCAGCTCGCCCGGCCGCCCGGCCTGAATTTTCCGCTGCTGGTATCGCGTCACCAGTTTGGCGGCGAGCAGTTCATCGGCCAGCCGAACCGGGTCGGCGGAGTGGTCGGCGAACAGCCGCCGGGCGTGCTCCCGCTGTTCGACGGGCACCCGCCCGCACTGGAGCAGGGCGTCGAACAGCGATAACTCGGGGGCGGTGTTCATGTCCCGGATCGGGCGGCACGTGTGGGGACGACCCGCGATTCAGGCGAGGCGAAAACAGTTCAGGGATTGTACCTCGCATTCCGCGGACGGGTTTGGAAAAAGGGGTGTAGGCGACACCCGTTCACACCCCCGCGTCCAGCCCGACGTACGGGTTGCCCCGCTTCTCGCGGCCGACCGTCGTGGGCGGGCCGTGGCCGGGGAACACCGTCGTGGCGTCGGGCAGGGGGAAGAGTTTCTTGTGAATGCCGTCTCGCAACTGGGGGAAACTGCCGCCGGGGAAGTCGGTGCGGCCGATCCCGTCGGCGAACAGCACGTCCCCGCCGAACACCACCGGCGGGGACTCGCCGTGCAGCACGAACACCACATGACCGGGCGAGTGGCCGGGGATTTCCCGCACCTCCATGTCGATGCCGGCGACCGTGAGGCGTTCGCCGTCGTCGAGCAGGCGATCCGCCGCCGGGCTGACGATGTAGAAGCCCCACTTGCCGCTCAAGTTCGCCATCGGGTCGGACAGCATCCCCTCATCCCCGCGGCCGATCAGCAGGGGGGCGGCGGGGAAGCGGCGCTTCAGCTCGGCGTTCCCGGCGATGTGATCGACGTGCCCGTGCGTACACACGATTGCGGCCAGGGTGAGGTGATTCTTCTTCAACACGTCCGCAATGGCGTCCGGGTCGAAGCCGGGGTCGAGGGCGAACGCCTCGGCACTCCCTTCCGCCCAGACGACGTAGGAGTTCTCGGCGAACGGCTGCGATTCGACGGGGACGATTCGAACGGGCATGACTGATCCTGGCGAGCCGGGAGCGTGAGCGACCGGAGCGTGTGTGAACTCCGTTCCCGGCAAGGGAAGCGTGGGCGGCAGCCCCCGCTTCAAGCGCCCGGCTCGCCACGCGGGCTTGCCTCACGGCGGCATGGGATTAGGATAGTGTGGTTGGAATTGCGGTGGCTATAGCTCAGTTGGTTAGAGCGCCGGACTGTGACTCCGGAGGTCGCGGGTTCAAGTCCCGTTAGCCACCCTCAGACAGTTCCCTGTGGCCCGGTGCGTCTCAGCGCCGGGCCGCGTCGTTTCCACACGGTTCTCCGCACCGATGCCGACACGGCGGTCGCGTCATCGAGTCCTTGCCGTACCGTATTCCTGTCGTGCAGGCCGATCCGGGCGAGGTGGTCGCGTGCTCCGCGTGCTCGAAACCGTCCGCACGCGCACGTCGCCGCCGGGCACGACGACATCCCTCGCCCGCTCGTCATGCACCCCGCCTTCCCGCTCACCGAACACCTGCGGCCCGGCGACCTGTTTGAAGTCCTGAAGTTCCCGGTGGCGGCGGTCATGCCCTATCAGTCCCCCGTGGGGAGTTTCCGCGCGGCCGGCTGGCCTTCGGTCAGTTGCAAGTACGCGCCGGGGGCCACGTCGTCCCACGATTGTTTCTCGCCCCACGACCAGTTCACCGTGACGCGCTTCACCCGGCCGACCGACGCCAACCCGAACAGCAGCCGCGAGTCGCTCGCCGAGAGGTAACTGCCACCGCCCTTGACGAATCGGGTCAGGGAGCGGGTCTCCCCTTCGAGGGTGACGGTCGAGCCGACGACGTCGCGATGACCCTTCCCGATGAGTTTCACGCCCAGCCACGGCTGCCGCACGGGCAGCTCGCCCCGCAACACCGCGACGGGGCCGTTGGTGTGCGTGACCACGAGGTCCGGGCGGCCGTCGTTGTCCAGGTCGCCGAAGGCCAGCCCGCGGGCGATGGCCGGCGTTCGGAAGTATGGGCCGCACCGGTCGCTCGCGTCCTTGAACACCCGGCCGGTCGGCGACGGGACGTTCTGGAACAGGACGGGAGTTTGCTTGAGCGTGCTCCCGTTCGGGTGCCGCAAGACGTGCCCGTGGACGGCGATCAGGTCTTCCCACCCGTCGCCGTCCACGTCCGCGAAGGCGGTTCCGAACCCGACTCGGCTCATGCCGATCGCGCCGACGCCCAGCGCCTTGGAGCGGTGGTCGAACAACTCGTTCCCCATCGCGTGGTAGAGGGCGTGCAGTTCGCCCTGGAAGTTCGTCACCCACACCGACGGGCGGCCGCTCCCGTCGTACTCGCCCACGTCCACCCCCATGCTGCCGTTGTACCGGCCGGAGTCGTCCACCGCGACGCCGCTCCGCAACCCCTTCTCCTCCAACTTGCCGTCGCGATTCCAGAACAGGAAGTTGTTCGTCGCGTCGTTGCCCACGTACACGTCCGGCTTGCCGTCCCCGTTCAGGTCCGCCAACACCACGCCCAACCCACAGCCGGCCGGTTGGAATCCCTGCTCCGCTGCCACGTCCCGGAACGCCTGACCCTTGTCGTTCTTGAACAGGGCGTGGACCAGCGGTTTGAACTTCTGCGGCGGGCAGACGTCGCGGGCGACGCCGGTCGCCTGCCCGGCACACGGCGGGTCGTTGGCGAAGGACCAGTCGCAGTAGTGGCAGACGTACAGGTCCGGGAAGCCGTCGCCGTCGAGGTCGCCCCAGGCCGCGCTCGTACCCCAGGAAGGGTCCTTCAGGCCGAGCTTCTCACCGACCGCCATGAACTTGCGCCCGCCCCGGCCGTCCGGTTCGTTGTGGAACAGCTCGATCCGGCCGAACCCGGTGACGGCGAAGTCCGGGAACCCGTCGCGGTCGTAATCCGCCACGGCGACGCCGTGCGCGTACCACCACGGGATCGCCAGCCCGACCCGTTCCGTCACGTCCTCGAACGTCATCCCGCCGAGGTTGCGGAACAGTTGGCCGGGGTGCCCTCTCGGGTCCGACTGGGTCGGCCCGTCGAAGTAGCCGCCGCCGACCACGAACACGTCGAGGCGGCCGTCGCCGTCGTAGTCGAACAGCGCCACGCCGGCGCCGAGGGACTCGAGGATGGTGAACCGGTCCGCCTCTTCGCCGTTCCGGCAGGTGGCGCGGATGCCGGACGCCTCGGTCACGTCGCGGAACCACGCCGGGCCGAGTTCGGCCGGTGCGGGCGGCTCCGGGGGAAGCGGAACGGGCGTGACCGGCGGGGCGGGAGGGGAGCAGGCGAGGACGAGCGCCGCCGCGAGGGCGGCGAATGCGGCGACCAGGCGCAGGGGTCGAGTGCGGGTGGTCATGGGAGGGTCCGTGCGCGCGGGGCCGTCACTTCTTGGTTCGAGCGGCTTCCAGTTCCTCGTACTTCGTCCGGAACTTGTCCGCCTCGTCCGGTCGGCCGGCGAGCCGCTGACAGCGGCTCATGGCCAGGTTGGCCTCGGGGGCGTTGGGCACGACGGCCAGCACCTCCCGCAACCGCCGCTCGGCGGCCGGCCCCTTCCCTTCGTCCAGGTCCAGGGACGCCAACTCGACGCTCGCCGACAGGTGGACTGGCCCGCCGAGCAGCCCTTCCAAGAGCGGTCGCGCGTCGGCGTAGCGCCCGAGGACGCGGTACGTGGCGGCCAGCCCGTAACGAATGCGGGTGTCGTCCGGGTACTTGATCCGCAGGTGTTCCAGGTGTTCGCGGGTCTCGTCCGGCCGCTCCTGGGCCAACTGCTGGCTCAGTTGGTACCGCGCGCCGAAGTGGTCCGGGTCGAGGGCGACGGCCTCTCGGAGGGCGGCGACACGGCCCGCCGGGTCGTTGACGGCCTCGCACATCCGCGCCAGCCAGAGCCGCCCCTGAACCTGATCCTCCAGCCCCGTCCGCCGCTTCAACCAGAGGTCGGTCGCCCGGCGGAGTTTCGCCGCCTGGTCCGCCGGCGGCGGTGCGCCGTCGCGAGCCAGGGCCGTCAACCGCCCTTCGATGTACGCCTCGAGAACGAACGGCGTCTCGGCGTCGTTCGGCCGTTCGACGTGCGCGGCGAACAGGCGCTCCGCTTCGGCGGCATCCCCACTCTTGACGCGGACCAGCGCGGATTCGAACTCGTACGCCGCGTCCGGCCCACGGGTGTCACGATACCGCCGGAGGTGATTGGTGGCGCGGGGCAGGTCGCCGCCCCGGCGGGAGGCCCGCGCCGCGAGGAGTTGTGCCGCGGCATCGTCGGGCCGCTCGGCCAGTCGCGTGCTCACCAACTGATACGCGCTTTCGAAGTCACGCCGGTCGAGCGCCGATCGAGCGCCGTCGAGGCCGTCCCCCTGCCACACCGCCCACCCCACCCACAGCAGGACGGCGACGGCCAGCAGCGCCAGGGCGAAG
Source organism: Planctomycetia bacterium (assembly GCA_031387445.1). Classification (GTDB taxonomy): domain Bacteria; phylum Planctomycetota; class Planctomycetia; order Gemmatales; family Gemmataceae; genus JALHQU01. The sequence continues at coordinate 11,369 of JANNDF010000166.1, read as the reverse complement.
AACACCCGCCTGCGAGCCTGGACCACCGCCGGGGGGCGAGCGGGGGACGGCGCGGGAGCGGACTTCGGCTGGCGCATGTGCGATCCCGGAGCGTTCCGGCCATTGTAACCGTCACGCCCCCCGCCGCAACGCAACGGCCGTTCGGAGTCGGTTTCAGGATGAGGTGGGGGAGGTGACGAAAACCATCCGGCCAGGGGTGGTGGGGGGAAGTGGTGAGGATGAGAATCACCCGCCCAGGATCACGGCCACCGCTTCGGTAAGGCTCGGCACCACGGCCGCCAGTTTCAACTCGTCGTTCGGGGCGGTCAGGTCGCTCGCAGACCCATAGCCGGTTCGCACCAGAAGCGTCCGACAGTCGGCCGCCGCCCCCGCCTCCAGGTCCGAGCGGCGGTCGCCCACCATCCAACTGTTCGCCAGATCCAGGCCGAGCGCGGCCGCACTGCGGAGGAGCATGCCCGGCTTCGGCTTGCGGCAGTCGGTGTCGCGGAGGTACTCGCCCACGCCGTCGGTCGGGTGGTACGGGCTGTAGTCGAAGTGGTCGATGACCGCCCCCGCCTCGGCCAGCAGCAGGGCGGCGAGGTGCCGGTGAACCTCACCCACCCGCGCTTCGGGGAAGAACCCGCGGGCGACGCCGGACTGGTTGGTGACGACCACCACCGGCCGACCTGCGTCGTTCAGCCGCCGCACCGCCGCCGCCGCACCGGGGATGAGCCGCACCTGCGACACGTCCGAGAGGTACTCGGCTTCGACGACGAGCACCCCGTCGCGGTCGAGGAACACGGCCGGCCGGCTCACGGGCGACCCTCAGGCGGCGGACATGGCCGTGCGGGGGTGGCGGACCTCGCCGAACGCGGGTTCGGCGGCGATCACCGGATCGACCGGCCCGAAGTGGGCGTCGACGGCGGCGACGATCTGGGCGGCCGTGTCGGCCCACGCGGTGCCGCGGAAGCGGGCGGCGATCTGCCGCTCCCGTTCGGCCCGGTAGTCCGCGTCGAAGATGGCCCGCTCCAGGAGGGTGACATAGGCCGGCAGGTCTTGCGGGTCGTGGTAGTCGACCAGGTCGCCGGCGATCTCCGGGAGGGACGACGAGTCGGACGCCAGGCACATCTTGCCGAACGCCAGCCCCTCGGCCACCGGCAGCCCCCACCCCTCGTACAGCGACGGGAAGAGGGTGAACAGGCAGTTCGTGTACAGCCACGCCAGCTCGCCGTCGGACGTGCCGCTGAGGATGTGGGTGTGGTTGCGGGTGACCGGGTCGTGCGCCAGTTGGGTGATCAGGTCGCCGGCCATCCACCCGACGTCCCCGGCGAACACCAACTTGGGGACGGCGTTCGGCCCGTGCTTGAGCAGGAGCCGCCGCCACGCCTGGTACGCCAGCACGTGGTTCTTCCGCACCTCGATGGGGCTCACCAGCAGGGCGAACCGGGGGCGGCCCTCCACCTCCAGGGCGTGGGCGACGGCCGGGGCGGCCGGTGGCACCCGCGCCAGATCGCTGTCGCCCAGGCGGATGTGTTCGGCCGGCGGCGGGATCAGCCCGTGGGCGTCGGCGAACTGGAACAGGTCGCGGCGGGTGGATTCGGAGACAGTGAACACCAGCCCGGCGGTCTGGATGGCCAGGCTGAGCAGGGGATTGAACAGCCCCCCCGGAGGGGAGGAGTCGAACAGGTGCGGGATGGAGAACGGCAGGGTGTCGTGCAGGACGAACGCGGTCCGGCACCCGGCCGACGACCAAGACTGGCGGAGGGCGTCCACGTGCGTCAAGTCCAGACCGGGCACCAGGACGACGTCCTCCGGGGCGGGCCGCCGGTCGGTGTGCCAGGGGGACACGCCCGAGGCGAGCGCGGCGGCGCGGTCGCGGAGCAGGGGCAGCACGTCCGCCCGTTCCAGCCCGACGTACCCACGACCCTCCGGCAAGGCGTGGAGGAACTCGACGCGGGTGTCCACCTGCCGGGCGAGTGCGTGGGCGAGACAGGCGACCGTTCGAGTGATGCCGGTGGTGTCATTGGGGTGGTGGAGCAGGGTGCTGATGTCCACCCATATGGTGTGGCCCAACCGGGGCGGGCGGGCGGGCGGGCGGGGGCCCGCCCGCCTGGCTCGCAGGTCGGCCCAGCGGGCGAGCATCTGTTCGCACACAAGCCCGCCGCCGTCGGTCAGGGCGGCCGTCGCCCGCCGCAGCCACACGGTGTCGGCCACCCGCGCGACCACGTCGGCCGCCAGGTGTTCGCCGACGACCGCCGCGAGACCGCGCTCGTCCGCCGCACGCACCCCGGCGGGCGTCAGGTCCACCACCCCGACGGCCGCGCGACAGAGCAGGGTCACCCCGTCCGGCTCGCTCGCCAACTCCGGTCCGTACAAGGCCGGGTAGGTGAGCAACCCCCGCAGGGCCAGCCGGTCCAGAGTGTCACACAGCAACACGCACACCCCCGGCGTCGTCATCAGCGGCGGCAACTGGAAGGTCGCCCCGTCGTCGTCGCACAGGGTGTACACCACCAGGTCGTAGGCGGTGGGGTTGGACTCGTAGCTCGAAACCGAGATCGCTTTCCGGTTCGGCCACTGGCCGACCGCCCCGCGCTCGACCACCAGTTCGATGTCCGTGTGGGCGTCCAGGGCGTCCCACACCGCCGGCAAGTCGGCGTGCGGATACCTGGCCAGCAGGTCCGCCGACGGGGTGAACCAGGCCACTCGCGGGCGGGTCTGCGGGGTCAACCGTTCGATCGCCCGACAGGTGGCCTCGGCGGTTCGCGGCCACGAGAACCGGCGGGCGTGGGCGAACCGCTCCTCCCGCCGCTCGTCCCGCGGTTCGGCCAGGGCGGCCAGCAGGGCGGAGGCGAATTCGGCCGGCGACTCCACGTCGCACAACCAGGACACCGCGCCGCCCACCTCGGGCAGTGACGAGCGGGTGGAGGTGACGACCGGCGCGCCGCACTGGAGGGCTTCCAGCACCGGCAACCCGAGGCCCTCGTACCGCGACGGGCAGATGAACAAGCGGCACTGCTGGTAGAGGCCGATCAACTCCGACTCGCTCACCCGCCCCACGAACAGCACATCGTCCTGGAGGTCCAACTCGGCGACCACCCGCCGCAGTTCGGTCTGCCCGCCGCAGAGGTGCCCGGCCACCACCAGCGGGTGCTCCTGCCGCACCCGCGGGGGCAGGGCGGCGTACGCGCGGATGGCGCCGCTCACGTTCTTGTGCGGGTCGGTGCTACTGGCCACGCACAGCAGAAAGCCCGGCTTCAGGGCGACTCGTTCGGTGATCGCCCGCAGGCGGTCGGCGTCGGACGGAGTGGGCGGTGTGAACTCCGCATCGGCCGCCCCGTACACCACCTCCGACCTCCCGCGCCAATGCGGGAACAAGGTGTGCAGGTCGTCCGCCGTCGCCTGGGAGATGGACAGAATCGCATCCGACGCGAGCAGGCAATTCACCCGGCTGTGATACCAGGCGGCGACCGTCGGGTTGCTTAAGAACCAGTCCGCATACATGATCGGGATGAAGTCGTAACACACCCCGACCACCCGCGCTGTGCGGTCGCTGCCGAACACCGGGGTGACCGTTTGGAACTCCATCACGCTCGGCTGCAGAATCGTGTCCGGGCGGAGGGCGGCCAGCCAGTCGGCGTAGTACAGCCCGTTCAACCGCCCGCCGACCACGTCGAACGGCCGTATCTGGTGCGGGGGGGAGAAGGTGAGCACCGGCCGGCCGCAGAGGTCGGCCTCGGGGATCGGCCGCAGGTTGGCGACCTGCACCACCCGGATCCGCCAGTTCGGGCGGGCGTCGCACACCGCCCGGATCAGGTAACGAGTGTACCGCCCGATGCCGCGGGAGCGGGAGTCGGACTGCAAGCACTGGCCGTCGATGATCAAGTCCAACATCACGACTTCTCCGCGACAATGAGGGCGACCGCCCCCACCCGTTCGGTCGAGTCGGCCTGACCGGCCTGGGCGGGGTCGGTGGTAAACGTCCAGGCGTCCCCGTCCCGCACGGCGAACGACATCTCCCGCACGCTCAGCGGGGCGATCAACTGCTCCAACTGCGGCAGGTCGTACACCCGGTGGACCGGGGTGACGGCCGCCCGCCCGAACGGCACCGTCAGCAGGAACGTGCCCCCGGCCCGCAACACCCGCACCGCCTCCCGCAGGGCGGTGTGATCGGTCGTCGGGTCGTCCTTCGTGTACCAGCCCAGGCCCACGTGCTCGATGGTGGACAGGCAGACGACGATGTCGAACTCGCCGTCGGCGAACGGCAGGTGCCCCAGGTTGGCCTCCACCATGGTGAAGTTCGGGTGATCGAGCGGCAACCGGCGGAGGTCGACCCCCACCACCTCGAAGCCCAGGCTGGCCAGTTCGATGGCCGTGGTGCTCTCCGCGCACCCCATGTCCAGCACCTTCGCCGGAGGGCGGGGGATGCGGTTGTGCACGAAAATGTGCTCGACGATCCGCTCGGTCACCATGTTCACCACCGGCCGGTCGGCGAGGACCACCGCCACAGGCGGGTTGAACCACAACCCGGCGGCGGCGATCTCCCCCACCGGGCCGAGTTCCCGGTTCACCGCCGCCCGCGATTCAGCCTGCCGTTCATCGGACATCCGGCCCGCTTCGGTCACCTGTTTTTCCACCAGCCCAGTCAGTTGGGCGCCCGCCCGCTCCTCGACCGCTTGCACGACCCTCGCCAGCTCCTGTTGGAACTCGGCCGGCAGTGCCTGAGCGGTGGCGCGGAGGTCGGCCAGCTCGCCCTTCGCCTGACGGAACGCGTCGGACATCTCGATCAGGTCTGCTTTCACCTGCCGCAACGCCGTCGTCACGATTCCCACGCGAGTATGGGTCAGGTGGTGGGCGGATTGGAGGTTGGAGATGTCGGTCCGCAGTTGGGCCTCCCGTTCGCGGAACTCGGCGGCGGCGGCTTCGGCCCGCTCGGAGCGGGCGGTCGCGGCGGACTGGGCCAGTTCGAGCCGAACGACGACGGCTTCCAAGTTGACCAGTCGCGCGGCGGCGGCGGCGGCCGCCCGTTGCGTGACGGCGGACTGATCCGCGAGGGTCTCGATCGCCCCGTGGTTGAACCGCGTCTGGAAGTCGAGCCAGGGGCGGATGAACAGCTTGCACAGGCCGCGGGCGGCGCGGACGAGGAAGCCGAAGGGCCCGGGTTTGGCGGTGGCTTTGTGAGCGAGCAGACCGGACAGGGGTGTGAGCGCCATTCGGATGTGGTGATCAGCAGTCGGAGAGTCCGGAGGTGAGCCGACGGGGGTGTGGTGGGAAGGTGCCACAGGCGGTTCCGACGTAAGAGCGACGGGAATTACGGAGGCGGGGGCCGGCAGTGACGGCGGATCGTGTGCGATCACTTCTGGCGCGGGCGCAACATTTGGGAGAGCCAAAGCGGCATTGAGTTCCCGATGAAACTTGCGGGCGAGTTCGTTGGAGGTCGGTGCCAGCGGGCGTGAAGGGGACACGGTCTCGTTCCTCGTACCGCCGGCCGACCCGAAGGCCGGACGCTTGAGTGTCTCACAGCTCCCGGATCAACTTTGGGAGTGCGGATACTATACGAATGACACAATGGGCAAAGAGTGTAATCGGAAGCGGTGGAGCGGGTCGTGAGCGAAACTCCGCAAATCGGGGTGGGGCATGATCGCCTGATCAAGCCGCCCCCGGTGCAGCTTGCGCCGTGATCGCCCTTCACGGTGTGCGCGGATTGGGCTCTCAGCGGGCTTAAGAGGCTGATCTTGCTCGATTCAACACCCCTTGCATGACAGGCCCGCCGATGCGGTCACGTGCCCCCGCCGGCGAGTGATTCCAAGTTGGGATGGTCCTTGGCCATGCGAGGTCGCGGGGCCTGAGTGTCGCCGGCCACTGTGCGGCCGGACGGACAGGGGGTCCCAGACCCCGGCGAGAGTCCGACGGACGGCCACACGTCAACGTCACTTGGTCTCACGCCGGCCGCTTGAGGGACGGGTCAACGAACGCCACCGTCGCCGCCTCCGCCTCGATCGCGTCGGCGGCCCGCTCCTCCAGTTCCGGATCGACAGTGCCGAACAGCACGTCGGCCGCGGCGGTCATCTGTAGGACGGTGTCGGTCCAGTGAGTGCGGCGGAACCGCTCGCGGACCCGCCGCTCCCGCATGGCCCGGTAGTCGGGGTCGAAGATGAGCCGCTCGAGCAAAGAGACGTACCCGACCAGGTCGTGCGGGTCGTGGTAATCGACCAGGTCGCCGGCGATCTCGGGCACGGCCGACGAGTCGGACGCCAGGCACGCCTTGCCGAACGCCAGCCCCTCGGCCACCGGCAGCCCCCACCCCTCGTACAGGGAGGGGTACAGGGTGAACAGGCAGTTCGTGTACAGCCACGCCAGGTCGCCGTCGGACGTGCCGCTGAGGATGCTGATGTGCCCGCGGGTGAACGGGTCGTTCTCCATCTGGGCGATCAGGTCGCCGGCCATCCACCCGACCGACCCGGCGAACACCAGTTTGGGCACCACCGCCGGCCCGTGCCGCTGGAGCAGTCGCCGCCACGCCTGGTACACCAGGGCGTGGTTCTTCCGCACCTCGATGGTGCTCACCAGCAGCACGTACCCCGGCCCGGCGGGCGCCCGCAGGGCGGGGGCGAACGCCGGCTTGGCCGACGGCTTCACCTCGGACAGTTCGCCGTCGCCCAGCCGCACCACCACCGCCGGCGGGGCGACCAGCCCTTTCTCCTCGGCGAACTGGAACAGGTCGCGGCGGGTGCAGTCGGAGATGCAGAACACCAGGTCGGCCGCCTGCAGGGCGTTCGTCAGCCACGGCGCGTACATGGGACCGCAACTGGACACGAACCACTGCGGGAACTTGTGCGGGATCAGGTCGTACAGAAGGAACGCCACCGAGCAGCCGACCGACCGCCACACCTGCTGCACGCCGCTCGGATAGTTCAGGTCGAACCCCGGGAACAGGGCCACGTCGTCCCGGTCCGGGCGGAAGGCGGTGACGGACGACTCCCGCCACGAGTCGTCCCGCTTGTTCCCCTCGTTGTCGGCCAGCCCGACCACGCACGCGCGGGTGACGCCGACGAACCCGTGACTCGACTTGCAGTAGCGGAAGAAGCCGACCACCCGCCCCTGGGTGAGGAACGCTTTCACCACGCTCAGGGTGGTGCGGGTGATGCCGGTGTACGAGCCGACGGAGTCGAACAGGGTGCTCACGTCCACCCACACGGCCCGCTCGCGGGGGGGCTCGGCCGGCGGGTGGCCGGGGCGGCGGCGGGTGCGGAGGTCGGCCCAGCGGGTGAGCAGGCGGTCGCCGGCCGATCGGACGGCGTCGGTGCTGACCAGCAACCGCACCACCTGTTCCACCCACTCGGCGTCCTCCGACTGGCGGTCGTCCATCGCCTCGGCCAGGAAGTCGGCCACCCCGTCGGCGGGGGCGTCGGCCGTCAGGCGGACGCGGCGGGGGGTGGCCCACACGGGCAGGCCGGCGGCCGTGGCGTCGATCAGCCCGACGGCCGACGAGGCGAGCAGTTGCAGGCCGTCGGCGCCGGCGGCGGAGGTGAGGGCGGGCGGCAGGGCGACGGCCGAGTGGCGGAGGAGGGTGCCGACGACCAGCGAGTCGAGCGCCGGCGAGCCGACGAAGAACACCCCCGGCCGGGCGGTCACGGCCGACAGCAGGAAGGCGGCCGTCGGGTCATCCACCAGGGTGTACACGACCAGGTCATAATGGGTGGCGCCGGTCAGGAAGTCGGCGAACCGGACGACCCGGCGGTCGGCCCAGTCGGCGAACTCGTCTGGGGACTCGGCCACCAGGTCGAGATCGAACTGCGGGGCGAGGGCGTCGGTCAACTGCCGCAGACCGACCGGCGAGTGCGCGGCGACGGCGGCGGGGGGCGGTGTCACCCAGGCCACGCGGGGGCGGGGGCGGCGGCGGGCCGGGGTGACCTCCATCGCGCGGCAGGCGGCTTCGGCCGTGCGGGTCCAGTTGAACTTGCGGGCGTGGGCCAGCCTCAGGGTCAGGCGGGCCTCCCGCGGTTCGGCCAGCGCCGCGGTGATGGTCGCGGCGAACGCCCTCGGCGACCGCACGTCGCACAGCCACGACACCCCGCCGGCCACCTCCGGCAGCGACGACTCGGTGGACGTGACGACCGCCGCGCCGCACTGCAGCGCCTCCAGCACCGGCAGCCCTAGCCCCTCGTACACCGACGGGCAGAGGAACAGCCGGCACCCGTGGTAGAGGGCCTTCAGGTCGTCGTCCGACACGTACCCGATCAGGTGGCAGCGGTCGCCCACGTCGCACTCGCGAATCACCTTGTGCAGGGTGGCGGCGTCGCGGACGGGGCCGGCGATGACGAGCGGGTGGCGGGCCTGCACGGCCGCCGGCAGGGCGGCGAACGCCCGCACCGCACCGTCCACGTTCTTGTGCTTGTCCGGGCTGCTGGCGCAGCACAACAGGAACTCGCCGACCAGCCCGTGGCGGGCGGCCAGCAGCCGCAGCCGCCGCTCGGCGTCGTCCTCGCTCAGCGGGGTGAACAGCGGGTCGGGCGCGCCCAGGATGACCTCCGACCGCCCCCGCCAGTTGGGGAAGAAGCGGCGGAGGTCGGCGGCCGTGTACTCGGAGATGGACAGCACCGTGTCGGCCGCCAGAAGCAGGTCGGTGCGGGCGCGATACCACGCGGCCACCGCCTCGTTCCGCAGGAACCAGTCGGCCATGGCCAGCGGGATGAAGTCGTAGGCGACGGCGGCGATGTGCGGCTGGCGGTCGAGGGCGAACTCGGGGGCGACCGTCTGGTGCTCGCCCGCCAGGCTGGTGAGCAGGATGGCGTCCGGGCGGAAGGCGCACAGCCAGTCGCCGTAGTACCGCCCGTTCAACCGTGCGGTGGGCAACTCGAACGGGTGGACGCGGACGGGCGGGGTGAAAGTGAGGACCGGCAGGCCGCTCGAGTCGGCCGGGGAGAGCGGCGGCAGGTTGGCCAGTTGCACCAGCCGCACCTGCCACCCCGGGCGGCACGCCCGCACCCCGCGGATCAGGTTGCGGGTGTACCGCCCGATGCCCCGGTCGCGTGAGGCGGACTGCAGGCACTGGGCGTCGATCAGCAGATTCATTTCACGGCTTCTCCGCGACCACGAGGGCGACGGCGCTCACCCGGTCGTCAGAGCTGGCGCGAGCGGCGGCGGCCTCGTCGTCCGTCATCACCCACGTCTCGCCGTCGCGGACGCCGAACCTCAGCTCCTTGACGCTCAACGGCGAGAGCAGTTCGTCCAGCTGCGGGCGGTCGTACACCCGGTGGACGGGCGTGATTGTGGCCTGACCGAACGGCACGGTCAAGACGAACGTGCCCCCCGGTTTGAGCGTCCGCACCGCCTCCCGGATGGCCTTCCCGTCCGTCGTGCGGTCGCCCTCCGAGTACCAGCCCAGGCCGACGTGTTCGACGGTGGACAGGCAGACGACCACGTCGAACGACCCGTCCGGGAACGGCAGGTCGCCCAGGTTCGCTTGCACCTGGGTGAAGTTCGGGTGATCCAGCGGCAGCGGCCGCAGGTCCACCCCCACGACCTGGTAGCCCATGCTGGCCATCTCAAGGGCGCACAGGCTCTCGGCGCACCCCATGTCGAGGACCCGGGCCGGCGGCTGGGGCAGGCGGGAGTGGACGAACAAGTGCTCGAGGATCCGCTCGGTGACGGCCGTCACCACCGGCGTGTGGGGGTCGGCCAACCGCACCCCGACCGGCGGGTTGAACCACAGCCCGGCTCGGGCGATCACGCCCTCGTGCCCCAGTTCGCGGTTGACGGCCGCCACGATCTCGCGCGACAGCCGCTCGTCGGCCGCCCGCGTCACCTCCGACACCTGCTTTTCCAACCGCCCGGTCACCTGCTCGTGCAGGTAACTGCCGGCCTGCTGCTCGATCCTGCCGGCGACCTCGGCCAGTTCCCGGCGGAACAGGTCGGGCACGGCCTGCTGGGCGGCGGTCAGGTTGGCCAGTGCGGCGGTGGCCTGCCGCAGGGCGACGGACACGGCCCCCAACTTGGCGTTCGACTGGCGGAGGGCGGCCGTCTGCTCGGTCAGTTCGGCCCGCAGGTGGTAGACCTGTTCGCGCAGTTCGGCGGCGGCGGTGTCCGCCTTGTCCAGCCGGGCCGTCGTGATCGATTCCGACTGCCGGCGGACGGTCACGATCCGGGTGAGCGACTCGATGACCTGGTGGTTGAACCGCGTCTGGAAGTCCAGCCAGGGGCGGATGAGCACCTTGGCCAGGCGGCGGGCGGAACGGAAGACCAAGGAGAACAGGCCGGGCTTGCCGACCGCCTGGTGGGCGAGCAGTCCGGAAATGGGCAGCAGGTGGCCGCGGACGTCGTCGGTGCCCGCCGGCTGGACCGGTTTGGGTATGCTCCCGGGCGGGCCGGCGACCTTGGCACGGGCCAGTGCCAGGTCGAGTTCCCGCCGTAGCTTGCGGGCCAGGGCGCCGGTCGTCGTCGCCGGTTGCGTGCGCGCTACCATGTCAACCCTCTCTCGTCGGGCCGCCCCGCAGGTCGGTCGCCGAACTGTGCCGCGGCCGCTCTCACCGCCTTCCGCCGGGCGGAGAGGGGGGAGGCTCCGACGGACCACGCGGTAATAAGAGAGTAATCGGAAAGGGCGGGCTCGGGAAGTGAGCGAAACGCCGGGGTTTGGGGCGACGGTGCGGGCGGTCCTGCCGCACCCGCCCTTCACCCCGTCGGCGTCGACACTGATCGGGACGGGCGTGTCACTGATGCTTGGTCACGATGATCCCGATTGAGGTGGCCACCCAACCGAACAGGTCGAGTTTCAGGTGCCACTTGCCTTTGTAGGGTGGTCCGTCCACGTACAAGTCGGGCGGGGAGTCGCCGCAGAAGTAGTTCCGGGGGGCGATGGTGCAGCCGACTTTCTCCAGACGCTCCGCCATCTCCTCGATGTCCCGCCGACGGAAGATCACGCTCTGTGGCGACTCGTGCGTCGAGTCGTCGGACAGAACGTTAAACTCGGTGGTGTGCACGCCCACCCCGCCGGGGTTCAGGCAGGCGGCCATGTTCTCCAGGAACCGCTTCCCGTGCTCGATCGACCCCAGGTGCTCGAACGAGCAGGACGACCAGCAGAAATCGAACCCTCGCAGGTCGGACGGGAGGGCGTTCATGTCCACCGGGCGGAACCGTACCAGCCGGTCGAACACCTCCGGCGGGCAGATGCCGAGGGTGTTCAGGTCGGCATGTCCGGACGCGTGCTCATTGTTCCTCCCCCAGTCGGCGGCCTGCGGGTTGTCCGCGGCCAAGTCGGTGGCCAGCACCTCGCACCCGCGGGCGGCGAACAGGGCGGACAGCGGTTCGGTGCCGACGGCGAAGCCGAGGCCACGTTTCCCCGGGGCCATCAGCCCGCGCTCGTGCAGCGCCTCGGCGATGAAGCACCACTCCCA
>JANNDF010000165.1:0-1101 GCA_031387445.1 Planctomycetia bacterium | reverse complement strand
GGCGGGGTGGCCGGCGGCGAGTTGGTCGGCGGGGTGCCGCACTGCTACGTCGAATACCTCGCCGAGAACGATTTCATCAAGCGGTTGAAAGCCCGGACGCCCGACGACCTGAAAGCGCACGTCATCTTTCGCACGCAGCCGCCGGAGTTGATCCAGTACGCGATCAACTACGAGCCGGGCAGCGGGGCCATCCGCGCCATCGCCTGCACGCACGACGGTTCGCCCGACGGCATCCCGTATTATCGGTTCGAGGTGTGGCACCCGCCGGAGAACCCGACCGCGTTGTCCGCCTACGAGCAGTGGTTCTTCCGCGCCGCCCGCGACATCCTCCGCGAACAGGCGGCGGAGAAGATCGGCGACCGCGGCACCCTGAGCACACCCGCCGACCGCCCCGACGACCTGTGGGCCGAAGAGGACGCGTTCCGCGCGCTCGAACAGGAGGTGGAACGCCTCCGCCCGTCGGCCGGCGCGGATCGTGTCATCCCAAAGGTGCTCATCCGCCGGCACGGCCTGGGGGCGAAACCGCTCGACATGCGGGCCGCCGTCGCCACCGCGATGGTCGTGTTCGCCCTGTACTTCACCTGCTGCTACCTGCTGCCGACGCTCAACTGCGAGGAGCGCGAGCGTGGGGTGCTGCTCGCGCAAGCGCTCTCGCCCGCTTCGCCGCTCGAAATCCTGGCGGCGAAGTTCCTCTTCTACCCGGTGTCGGGGATGGCTCTCGCGGCGGTGCTGGCGGGCATCTACAACCCGACCGTGCTGGGCACCCTCTTCTTCTGGCTGAGCCTGCTGGCGATGGGGTGCGGGTTCCTGGGCATCGGCATGACGGTGAGTACGCTGGCGAAGACGCAGCGGGGCGCGTTCATGGGGTCGATGGCGTACCTGCTGTGCGTATCGCTGCTGCTGTTCGTGTGCGGGCAGGCGCAGGTGCCGTTCGTGGCGAACCTGGCCATCGAGAGCCACGGGCCGAAGATCCTGCACGCGGCCATGACTGGGGCGGTCGAGCCGAGCAGTTGGATTCACCTGCTGGCTGCGCTGGGTTTAGCGGCCGGGTGGATGACCCTCGCCGGCTGGCTGTTCCGCAAACGCGGCTGGCAGTGACGC
>JANNDF010000128.1:0-2338 GCA_031387445.1 Planctomycetia bacterium | reverse complement strand
TCACCCCCCGTCCCCCTCTCCCAGGGGAGAGGGGGTGTTCAACCTGCGAAGGTCACTCACCTTGAGCGAAGGTGACGGCAACGCATTCGTCTTGAACACCCCCTCTCCCCTGGGAGAGGGGGACGGAGGGGTGAGGTCCGGAGGTCGCCACCACCTTCAGCCCGATACCGGTTTGTCCCTCGCTCGCGCGTCGGGCTAACAAGTCGGAGAGGGGCCGGGGGGTGAGGTCTCAGCATCTTCGTCGTGGTACACTACCGTAGACCCGCCGCGAGACCGACGCATGCCCGTCCGCCGTTCCTTGTTCCTGCTCTTCGTTCTCGCCGCCGGGGTGTCGGTCGCGGCCCCGCCGGCGGTCGATCCCGAAGCCACCACGCCGTACAAGTGGCGGGTGGTGTTGAGCGTTTCCCCGCACCCCACGCTCGCCCCGGCGGTGAAGAAGCAGTTCGTCGCCGACTTGAAGGCCGCGCTCGGCCCGGCGCTCGGCGACGACTTCGGCAGCGTCGAAATCATCGACCTGTCCGACACGCCAAAGGAGCAGTGGGAGCCGCTGTGGAGGCGGTTCGATGAGAAGGGGTGGGCGGCCCTCGACGGCGACTCGCTCAAGGACTTCCAGGTCCTCACCGGGATCAAGACGCACTTCCTCACCCTGAAGGCGGGCGACGGCAAGTTCACCCTGCAGAGCCGCCAGCACGACGGCAGCACCGGGCTGGCCACCCCGCTCGTCCGCACCCGCACCGTCACCGACATCGACACCCTCAGCCGCACCGCCGGCCTCATGCTCGCCGCCGACTTCGGCACCGTCGGCACCGTCGAACTGCTGCCCGAAGACAAGGACAACTGCCTGCTCCGCATCCGCGGGGGCGAACTGCCGGGGGCGAACCGCTGGGCGAAGGCCGGCGACGTGTTCCAGTTCGTGGTGGTGCAAGACGTGCCCCGCCCGGTGGCGAAGGACGAGAAGCCGAAGGCGGTCAAGCCCGGCCAGGTGATTCAAGCCCCCACCGACCGCAAGGCGGTGACCCAGGCGTACACCCTGCTGCGGGTGACGGACGTGCCGCAGCCCGGCGTCGCCCGGTGCGAGATCTTCAGCCGGTACGAGTCGCCGTTCGTCCGCGGGCGGTACGTCGTCGGCTACCGGGCGATGAAGGTGAGCACCCGCGACGGGCGGGTGAGCGTGCGGGTGGAGGACGACAAGGGCAAGCCGCCCGCGCCGTCCGCCCCGTTGCAAGTGTGGGCGACCGAGTTCGGCCCGAAGGTGACCCCGAACGCGCGCGACCTGCTCGACCGCCGCGGCGACGTGTTCACCTCGCCCAAGAGTCTGCGCGGGCTCGCGGTCGTCACCGTCAAACTGGGGTCGGGAGTCCTCCAGTATTACCCGCTGCCGGTGTACGACCACGGCGAGCCGGCCAAGCTCACCTTCGGGTTCGACGAGACGGCCGTGCGGAAGGCGCGGTTCGAGGACACGGCCTTCCGCTTCTACAACCGGGTGCTCGACGCCCGGCTGGTGCGGGAGGAGTTGACCAAGGCGTTGCGGGTGCTGCACCAGAAGGACGAGTACAAGCAGGCGCTGGAGCGGGCGAAAGCTGGGCTGAAGCACATGCGGGAGGAGGACGAGCGGCTGACGAAGGAGTTGACCGACCTGCGGACGAACCCGGACGCCAAGGAGACCACCCCGGCGAACACGCTGGTGCGGGCGGAGCGGCTGCTGGCCGGCCTCCGGGACGCGAACCCGGACCTGGAAGAGAAGATCAAGGACCTGGAAATCGCGGTGGCCAAGGCGGAAGACCCGGCCAACTACGAGAAAGAGTTTCGGGTGAAGGAGTACACACGGCAGATCGCCTTCCACGAGCGGCGGGGGGAGATCCCGGAAGCCCTCGCCCAGTACGACCAGTTGATCGAGTTCAGCGGCCTGGACGAAGCCCGCCAGCGGAAGAAGAAGCTGGAAGACGAGGCGAAGCCGAAGTCGGACGAGCAGGCCGGGCTGCGGAACTACCTGACGGAGACGTGGGCGAAGGCAGCCACCCGCGAGGAGTTCGACGCCGCCCTGCCGAAACTGCGGCAGGCGGTGGAGGCGCTCGGCAAGCAGGACGACAAGTACGGCATCCGGCTGGCCGTCACGCACATCGAAGGGGCGTACGCGCGGCTGGGCGACCTGCTCATCGGCCTCGACCCCGACTTCAGCGAGGACAAGGACAAGCTGCTGGCGGTCAAGAAGACGATGGACGCCCTGAAGGGGGTCGAAGACGTGGCCCGTGCCGAGCAGAAGCGACTGGAAACGAAGTAGGTGTCATCCGGAGTAGGTGCCGCGAGCCGAGCGGCACCCGCCAAACGGAGGCCCGAC
>JANNDF010000143.1:0-1244 GCA_031387445.1 Planctomycetia bacterium | reverse complement strand
CCCCGTGGTTTCAGGAGATCAGGAGAACCAGGGGGCTGACGCCCCCCGCTCGCCCTAAAACAGCTCACCCAGGAGTGCACCATGTCCGAATTGATCGTGTCCGTGTCCGGCATTCGCGGGATCGTCGGCGAGTCGCTGACGCCGGAGGCGGCGTGTCGGTTCGCGGCGGCGCTGGGCACGCACCTGGGCGGCGGGCGGGTGGTCGTGTCCCGCGACGGTCGGCCGAGCGGGGATGCCCTCAAGCACGCCATCTTCGCCGGCCTGATGGGCACCGGCTGCACCGCACTCGACATCGGCATTGCCCCCACGCCGACGGTCGGCATCGCCGTTCGCACGCTGTCTGCGGCGGGAGCCATTCAGATCACCGCATCGCACAACCCGGCCCCGTGGAACGGGCTGAAGATGTTCGGCCCCGACGGTGCCGTGCTGCCGGCCGACGCGGGCCAGCGTGTGAAACTGCTGTTCGAGCGCGGGCCGTTCGCCCACGCCAAGTGGGAAGGCACCGGCAGCGTCCGTGTGCCGCCGGACGTACTCGAAGACCACTCCCGGCTCGTGCAGGAGAACGTCAGCGTTTCCGTCATCGCCAGCCGTGGAATTCGCGTGTTCCTCGACGGCAACGGCGGCTCCGGCGGCCCGCTCGCGGCCAGGCTGCTCGGCGAACTCGGTTGTCAGGTGGTTCAGCACAACTGCGAGTCGAACGGCATCTTCGCCCACGAAGCGGAACCGACTCCCGCCCACCTCGTCGATGTCGCCCCGTGGGTGAAGCAGACCGAATCGGCCGTCGGTTTTGTGCTCGACCCCGACGCCGACCGGCTGGCCCTGATCGACGAAACCGGCACCTGCGTGAGCGAGGAACTGACGCTCGCTCTCGCCGTGAAGTACCGCCTGAAGTACGTCAACGGGCCGGTGGTGGTGAACATGAGCACGAGCCGGGTGATCGAAGACCTGGCGAAGGCGGCCGGCAGCACGTTCACCCGGAGTGCGGTGGGCGAGGCGAACGTGGTGGCGAAGATGCGGGAGGTGAACGCGGTGATCGGCGGGGAGGGGAACGGCGGGGTGATCGACCCGCGGATCGGCTGGGTCCGTGACCCGTTCATCGGCATGGCCCTGATCCTGAGCCTGATGGCGGAGGAGCGGAAGCCGGTGTCGCAACTGGTGGCCGAACTACCGCAGTACGCCATGCTGAAGACGAAGTTCACCGTACCGAAGGAGAAGCTTCAACCGGCCCTCGCCGCGATGCTGCT
>JANNDF010000126.1:0-5787 GCA_031387445.1 Planctomycetia bacterium | reverse complement strand
AATATCACCCAAGAACAACCGGCATCAGCTGTGATCGGGCACGGCGTGGGGGACTGCGCGCCTCATAACGCAGTTAGGACAAATAAAACAATCGACGGCCGAATGTAAGACATTCCTCGCCACACACCGGGAATTGCTGGCGGGCAGCACTCCTCGGAAGTCGTACAGCAGGTCGTGGAACAGCGGGGCGACGAGGGACAACTCGTTCGGGGCGATCAACCACCAGAGCGGCCGCGGCACTGAAGCCAGGTCGTAGGCGTACCCGGCCTTCGCGGTCAGCGTCACGCCATCGTAGGCGTAGCTGTAGTCGGCCAGCAGACGCCACACCCGCCGGGCGGTGTCGTAGGTGAGTGGCACCGCAGCCAGGGCGGACGCCGCGGCCACTCGGAAGGCGTCCGCCGGGGGCAGTGGCGGCGGTTCGTACTCCAGCAACGAGGTCGGAGCGGTCACCGGCTGAGTCAACGACGGCGGGCCTGCGGTGGCGTGCAGCGAGGTGGCGGTGAGCGTCACAACGGTCATGGGGCGTTCTCGCGGGTGTCGGGCGAACCGCCGACACTACCCACGACACCCCAGCGACCCAAACGCAGTAGCCAGAGGCCGAACTCGTCACGCCCCTTCGCCCCCGGTGTGATGGCCGTACCATATCCTGCGGTTCCCGCTTTGCGACGCCAACCGACCACCCGCCGAGGCTCCCGAGATGTCCCGCTTCGACCTGTCCGTACTTGAGACCGCCCAGAAGGTGCCGGGCAAGCCGCGGCACAAGACCCGCACGGTGGCGGTCGGCGGGGTGGGCATCGGTGGCGACGAGCCGATCCGCGTGCAGAGCATGACCACCACCGACACGTTCGACGTGGCCGCCACCGTGAAGCAGATTCACGCTTTGGAAGAGGCCGGGTGCGAGTTGGTGCGGGTGACGGTGCCCAAGCCCGAAGACGCCGGGGCACTCTCCGAAATCAAGAAGCAGATCGGCATCCCGCTCATCTGCGACATCCACTTCGACTACAAGATGGCCTTGACCGCCCTCGACCACCCCATCGACAAGGTGCGGATCAACCCCGGCAACATCGGCAGCGTGGACCGCTTCCGACAGGTGATCCGGAAAGCCAAAGACCGCGGCATCCCCATGCGGATCGGGGTGAACGCCGGCAGCCTGGAGCGCGAGTTCAACGAGAAGTACGGCTTCCCCTGTCCGCCTGCGATGGTGGAGAGCTGTCTGCGGAGCTTGGAGATCGCCGAGGAGGAAGGCTACCGCGACATCATCGTCAGCTTGAAGTCGAGCGACGTGCTGGTGGCGGTCGAGGCGTACCGACTGTACGCGAAGCTGGCCGACTACCCGACGCACATCGGCATCACCGAAGCGGGCAAGCCGCCGTATGCGGTGACGAAGAGCGCCGCCGGACTGTCGCCCATCCTACTCGACGGCATCGGCGACACCGTGCGTGTGAGTCTGCTCGGCGACCCCGTTCCCGAGATCGCCGCCTGCTTCGACATCCTGCAAGCGACCCAGCGGCGGGTGCGGCGACCGGAGTTGATCGCGTGCCCGACGTGCGGCCGACTGGCGATTGATTTGGAGAAGATCATCGCCGAGTTGGAAGTGCGGCTGGAGGGCAAGCGGCTGCCGGTGAAGATCAGCGTGCTGGGGTGCGTGGTGAACGGGCCGGGCGAGGCGAAGGAGGCGGACATCGGCATCGCGGCGGGCAACGGGCAGGGGATGATCTTCCGCAACGGCGAGATGGTGCGGCGGGTGGCCGAGGCGGACATCGTGGACGCGCTGATGGTGGAACTGGCCGACTGGGAGGCGAACAACCAGCACCGCCTGCCGAAGACGAAAGACGCCGAAGGCCTCGGCCGCCGCAAGCTGCCCCTCGTGGCGGGGTGAGGTAGAATCACGCCATGAATCCTCGCCCCGTTCAGTTCATCGATTGCCGCTCCAGTCCACCTCCGCGCGTGTCGGGCGTCGTGACCCGCGACTTCCCGGACACGGCGTTCGGAGATGTGGAACGCGACTGGGGACCGGAACGGATGCGTCTCCCAACCACCACGCAGCACACCCACTGGGATTGGCTTCGCAAGATCGGGTGGACGGCATTCCAGTTTCTGGCAGTCCAGGTCGGAACCACAGTCGAAGGGCTGGCGGCGTTGAAGCGACAGCCGACTCCGAGCCTGTTGACTCCGTCCGCCTTCGCGGTCGAAATTGCCATTCTGGAAACCGCCCCGTGGAACGTTGACGGCCACCCGGACGGGATCCGGTATCAGGGGGTTGGCACAGCCCTGCTCGTAGAAGCCGTTCTGATCAGCCGAGAGGCCGGGTACGACGGGCGGGTGCAGTTGTCGGCACTCCCACAAGCCGAGGGCTGGTATCGCCGGCGGGGGATGACGGAGGTGGGACAGCAGCCGCCGTTCGGGCTGGTATACTTCGAGTACACGCAAGCCCAGGTGGCCGCTCTGCTCGCACGCTACGGAGTGACCCCATGAACATTGTCATCGATCACGACAAGTGGCTTCAGGCGATTTCGGAGGAAGACGCTCCTCCTGTCGGCCTGTTGACCGCATCGCCAGTAGTCCTCAATCCGACGACCGCCCCTGTGATCGCTCAGGCGCGCGGTCCGGTGGAGACGGTCAAGGCGCTCGTCCTCACCTTCCGTGTCGTCCCAGGAGCGTCGGAAGACGAGTTGGCGAGCGTGACCTCGCACTTGTTGTGTCGGTTGAGCTGGCGGGAGGAAGAGTTGGGGGGTGACGGTCTGGAATTCGACCAGAACGGTAGCGTGTTCGGACCCGAGGGCGCGGTCCTGCGGCTGTTCCCGGTCAAACGCGAGGGTGCTGCCGAGCGTGTGGCTCGACTGGTCGACGAACTGAATTCTGAAGGCCGTCGGGTGACGGGTCAAACGAGCCAGGGGGCGGACGGCGGAATCGGTGCCAAGATCGCCCGGAACCTGAAATCCTCGCTGCCCGAGAGTGCGATGAGACACTTCGAAATGGCTGCGGTCGCGTGACCGTGGTGATCACGCCCTGCTGAGCGAGTTGGCAGCCAAGGCCCGACAGCCGGAAGTAGCCGCCCAGGGCGAAGACCTGCGGGATCGCGTCGCCGCTCTGCTCGATAACCCCATCCCACGGGCTGCTGCCGAACGGCTCGAATTGTCTCCGGCCGAGTGATGCCTGCGGTGGTGAGATGGTCACGTCCGAAGTGTTGGTCCACGAAGCCGTGTGAGTGGCATTTCACCCCGACACATTCTGATGCACTTTCTTCCGGACCAGCCACGATGATTCCGGAGGGGGGGGCCCTGTCTGCCGGAATCAATGAGAGACACCCCCACCGGCCACCTTCGGCCGCCCGCGAAGTCGTTGTTCCGTTCGGTCAGAACCGGGCAAGATCATCCCCGGACGGCACCGGACGACGACGCGAGGACGGGGTCATGGCCGAATCGAAACCGACGCTCAAGGCATCCGTCGAATCGAACACCGGGGCCAATGACGCGACCCTCGGCCCGCCACTCGCGGCGGTGTTCCACACCTCCCCGTCGGCCGAGACGGCCGGGTACGCCGACCGCGACCACGACCCGCTCCCCGCCCCGGGCGGGTTCGTCATCGAGAACCAGATCGGCGTCGGCGGCATGGGCGTGGTGTACCTCGCCCACCAGCAGGGGTTGAACCGGGAGGTGGCCATCAAGACGGTGTGGACGGGGTGCGGCTGGACGAAGTGATGACGGAGGGGAAGCTGACGGAGGACGGGAACGACCACCGGCAGACCACCCGCGCCACCTGTGCCGTGGCGCTCGGCCAGTCGCCGAACGAGTTCCTGGCGAAGGTGAAGAGCACCCAACGGAACACCCCGATCTCGCGGGTCTATCACCTGTTCACGGCCCTGGCCGCCCACCGCACCACACCGACCGACCGCACGCGGGCCGCTCTCGAAGCCGAACTCGCCCGCGGCGATGAGTTGCTCACGAACGTCTCGACCGGTACCGACCCGGAAAACATGGGGTACGCCGTGACACACCGGGTCGAGTTGAACTGGTGGATGACCCGCGTGCGGGCGGAGTTGAAGGCGACGTAGCGGCGGGTAACGGGTTTGCCGCGCGTGCCGTGGGCGGGCGTGTGTTTCCGAGGCGTCGTGGGCATTCGCCGTTCGACAACCCGTCGGATCGGGATTACGGTTGCGATGTGTGTGTGTGGCGGACCGTAACCCCTGGCGGAGGTGTCGCATGGCGGACGAGAACGGCATGACGGCGGCGGTGGCCCCGGTCGTGGTCGCGGAGCCGATTCCAACTCCGGCCCCCGAAGTGGCGGTGGCACCAGCCCCGACTGACCCCGTGGCGGTGGTGGCGAAGAAACCGGCCAAGAAGGCGGTGGTGAAGAAACCGGCGGTGAAAGCGGCGGCGAAGAAGAAGCCGGCAGTCAAAGTCGTGGCTGCCAAGAGGCCGGCGAAGAAAGTGGCGGCGAAGAAGAAACCGGCGGTGAAAGTGGCGGTAAAGAAGAAGCCGGCGAGGTCGGCCGCCCCCGCGAAGAAGGCGGCCGTCAAGAAGCCGGCCAGTCGTAGCCGCTGACGACGCTCACGCCGCCTGATAGTGCCGGGCGATCAGGTCGTTTTGCAGCCACAGCAGTTTGTTGAACGCGCGGAGCGTACGGACCTCGGTGCCGCGGTCCAGCCCGAGGCCGAGCACGGTGGCGATGAGCGCGTCGGTCACGAACCCCATCAGCGCGTTCATCTGCACCAGCGGCACGTTGATCTGGTTCGACCCCGCTTTCGGCGTGTGAATCTTGCCCACCATGTCCAGGTATTCGACCATCTTGCCGTCGTAGGGCTTGGTCACCAGCCCCGCCAGGTAGCGGGCCAGGTGCTGCTTGCGGAACTGGATCTGCTCGTGGTCCGGGGTGAGGGCGGTCAGGTCCGGTGGCACATCGCCCGTGTACCCGTGCTGCCGCGGCAGGAAGTGCCGCCAGGTGGCGTCGTAGGCGTGCAGCTTCTCGTACACCGCGTCCACCAGTCCCGGCACCAGCGGGGCGAGGGCGGGCGCGGCGGCGTGAATGGCGGCCACGTCGTCCGCGCCGAACCCCATGAACCCGGCCAAGTACTCGAACCGATACCCCAGGTCGGTTTCCAGTTTCGGCTCGTCGATCCGTTTCATCGGTCGTTCTCGCAACGTGGGAGAGGGCGGCGGCTTGACACGGGCCGTCCGCGGCGGGAGAATTCTGGACGCTCACATCCAGTTGTCTCAAGATGCCACCCTGTAAACTGGATGTCAAGATCTAATTTAACCCGAAATCGGGGCCATCATGTTTTCGCAGACGGTCGAGTATGCCTTGCGGGCGGTGGCGTTCCTGGCCGGGCAGGCGCCGGCCGGCCGCACCACCGATCAGATCGCGGGCGCCACGCGGGTGCCCAAGCCGTACCTGTCGAAGGTGCTTCAGAAGTTGGTCGAGAAGGGGGTGGTGAATTCCCAACGGGGCGTCGGTGGGGGCATGTCGCTGGTGAAGACGCCGGCCGAGCTGACGATCTTGGAGGTGGTGAACGCGGTCGAACCGATCGAGCGGATCCGCGAGTGCCCGCTCGGGCTGAAGTCACACGGCCTCCGGTTATGCCCGCTGCACAAGCGGCTCGACGACGCGATGGCGACGGTGGAAACGGCCTTCCGCGACACCACGCTCGCCGAAGTGCTGAACGAACCGTCGCCGAGTGTGCCCCTGTGCGAAGGCCCGCCCGACAAGACGCCGAAGGGGAAGCGGAAGAGTCTGGCGTAACCGCCTCTGCTGTAGCCGGCCTCTGTGAGGCCGGTGTGAACCCGGCCT
>JANNDF010000082.1:0-1083 GCA_031387445.1 Planctomycetia bacterium | reverse complement strand
ATCGCCGCCGCTCGGCTCGCCACATTTCACTCGCCCTTGACGGCCCTTGCCACCCTTCGCTATACCCCGCGGTCGTCACGGCACGGATGCCGATTCCCCTCGCGGCGGGTTTGTCATGTCCAGCGCCCAGGCTCTGAGCTTGGCCGGAGTCCGCGTCCGGTACGGGAAGACGCTGGCCGTGGACGGCCTGTCGTTCGAGCTGAACCGCGGGGAGATCGCCGCCCTGCTCGGGCCGAACGGGAGCGGGAAGAGCACGACCCTCGCTGTTGCGGCCGGCATTCTCGACCCCGAAGTCGGCCGCGTGCGGGCGTGTGGCATCGAGCGGAACGCGAACCCGGACGCCTACGCCCGTAGCGTCGGGTTGGTGCCGCAGGACCCGGCACTGTACGAGGAGCTGTCCGCCGAGGGCAACCTGCTGTTCTTCGGCCGGTTGTATGGGCTGCACGGGTACGACCTGCGGTGCCGGGTGGCCATCGCACTCGACCGCGTCCGACTCAACGACCGCGCCCGCGACCGCGTGAGCACATACTCCGGCGGGATGAAACAGCGGGTGAACCTGGCGATCGCCCTCCTGCACGACCCGCCGCTGCTGCTGCTCGACGAGCCGACCGCCTCCCTCGACCCGAAATCCCGCGACTTGTTCTTTGCCGACTTGCACCGCCTGCGGGAGGCCGGTCACGCCATCCTGCTGACCACGCACCACCTGGACGAAGCCGAGACCGGGTGTGACCGCATCGTCGTACTCGACCGCGGGCGGGTGGCCGCGTCCGGTCGGCCGCACGAACTCATCCGCCATCAGGGGCACGACCGTGCGGTACTGTACGGCCACCTCCGCGAACCTCTGCCGCACTTCTTCGTCCGCGGCCTGCGGAAGCGACTGGGCAAGAGTGTCGAAGTGGAAGTGACCGGCCGGCGGCTACGCTTGGCCGCCGACACGCAAGAGTTGCTCGGCAAAGCGCTGGCGATGGTGCTGGCCGACGGCATCGTGCTGGACACCTTCCGCACCCCGCCCGGCCGACTGGAAACGCTGCTGCGAAACCCAAGCCCACAGCCGGAAGAAGCGACGGCGGAGTAACACTTGTA
>JANNDF010001204.1:0-7170 GCA_031387445.1 Planctomycetia bacterium | reverse complement strand
TACCGGAACCGCCGTCGCGGTCACACGCTGATGATGAAGAACGTGGCCGGACTGCACAACCGCATGTTCGGGTGAGCCACCCGCGGGAGGGGAGACGTCCACCTGCACCGCCCTACCGCGTATCGCGCAGCGACTCTAATGGTGGATTGTTTCTTCAACGGCTGGGGACGGCCGGTCGTCCTGGGGCGGCAACGGCCAGTACAACCAGAACCCGCGGAACCTCAACGCGCTACGAGTGGCGGCGTCCGCCAGGAGTGAATCGGTCGGTTGAGGTCCGGTGCGGCTCGACGGGCCTACTTGCCGTTCGCCCAGAGTCGTTCCAGTCCGTCGATCACCGTGTTCACCTGCGACACCTCGTCGGCGGTGAGCGGTTGGCCGGCGTACCGCACGCGGTACAGTTTCGACGTGACGAACTGGACCGCGTCGGCGGCGGCGGGCACGGCAGCGGTGACGGCGGCGGCGAACTCGCGGGGCGTCTGGCCGGGTCCGCGGGTCAGCCCGTGCGCCGCCAGCACCGCCTGGAAGCGGGCGTACCAGTCCGGGCCATCGAACGTGGTGCGGTCGGCCGCCCGCTTCGCCCACCAACGCCCGCCGAGCCAGCCGGTCACCAGCACCGCCAGCCCGCCGGCCGCCCACGGCCACCACGTCAGCCCGGTCTGCTTCAGTTCTTCCACCGCCTTCTGCTGCTTCTCCTTGTCGAACCGCAACAAGAATCGGGTCACCCAGTCGGCCCCCTGCTCGAACCAACTCTTGGGCGCGGCCGCCTCGGCCCCCGCGCCGGGGGTGGGGTCGAGGGTGACCCACCGCCACACCCGCGGCGGCTGGCCGGGGGCGGGCGGCACGCGGAACGGGAAGCCGTCCGGGGCCGGGGATGACACCAGCACCTCCGCCCAGGCGTGGGCGTGCCGCTGGCGGACGAGGACGTCGCCGTTCTCGTCCAGTTCCCACCCGCGGTACCCGCTCACGTACTGAGCCGGGATGCCGACCGCCCGCAGGGTGAGCACCAGCGCGCCGGCGAACCACTCGCAGTGCCCGGCCTTGCCGTTCTTGACGAAGTCCACCAGCGGGTCGAGCTTGCGGTCCTTCGGCTCCAGTTTGGTGGTGTAGGTGAACTCGCCGGAGTCGCAGAAGTGGGCGGTGAACGCGCGGGCCACCGCCTCGTGCCACTCGTCCGGCACCTGGTCGAGGTCGTTCAGCTTGGCGGCGGGCGGCACCTTGCCGGACGCGATCAGGTCGGCGAGCAGCTTGCGGGCGTACTCGCGGAAGTATTCCGGCCCCTGCCGCTTGAGCAGGGCCAACGGCCGCGGGTCGCTCACCTCGAACGCGGTGCCGGCGTCCGGCGGGTCGGCCGGGCCGGCCGCCTGGGTGTACCGCTCCGGGCGGCTGGTCCAGAACAGGGTGGTGGCGTTGTTCCGCAGGCTGGCCGTCCGCCCGCCGACCGCCTGGGCGGGCGACCGGTCGGGCACCCACCGCACCGGGGAGACGGCCACCGGCTGCTGTTTCGGGGTGGCCAGTTCGAACTGAAGGGTGTACCCGCGCGGCCCGAAATCGGCGGCGGTGGCCGCCGGTCCGCTCACCAGCGGCGGCGTCAGTTCGACCGACATCTGCTGCCAGGTGGGCTCCCGCTTGCCGTCCTCGAACGTGTACGCCACATACTCCCGCGACCGCCAGTGCTGGTCCGGGTCGAGCGGCAGGACGGAGTTGCCCTCGGCGTCCGCCCCGCCGACCGGGTTGCCGGCGGCGTCCGTCACCGTCACCTTGAAGGCCGGCTCGTCGCTCTCGGTCAACTCGCCCGACTTGGCCACGGTCAGGGTGGCGTCGCCCGACTCGCCGGTCACATAGTACTTCTTGGTGAACGCCCACGCGTACCCGCCGGAGCGGGGCAGGACGACGAACAGCACCACCGCCACCGCCGCACTGCCGGCCAGCCAGATGAGGGTGCGGGCGAACACCCACCGCGGCGGGCGGGCGTCCGGGTCGGCGGGGGCCAGTTGCGCCTGCGGCGGGGCCGGGCGGTTGGGGATGGGCGGGATGAACCCGCCGCTGCGGCGGTAGAAGAACAGCACCAGCGCCCAGGCGGAGCAGACGGCGTAGGCGGCCAGCACGGCCACGAACGGGGCGTCGTCGGTCATGCTGGCGGCGAGCGCGACGCCGGCCACCGCCACCCCGTGCATGGCCCACCAGTCGCCCACGTGCTTGGGGCGGAACAGCTTGGCCGGGATGAGGGCCATGAGGACCGGGCCGATGAGCGGCAGCATGCTCGTCGGGAAGTCGATGTCGGCCAGCGTCGATCTCGGCCACTTCAGGCTGACCACCATCCACAAGAAGGCCGCGACGCCGATGCCCAGCCCGAGGGCGTTCGCCTTCGCCAGGCTCAGCTCGAACCGCCGGTCGAGCACGAACGACACCACCAACAGCACCACGATCAGCCCGGCGAACGCCGCCACCTCCGGCAGGAACTGCCACTCGGCGTACCCGAGCGCGGCGCACGACAGCGCGAGCGACAAGTAGGTGCTGAGGCGGAACCAGAAGTCGGTCGGCATGGGAACACCTCCGGGCGTCAGCGGGGGGCGGGTCCAATTCAACCCGCGCGGTTCACTCGGCGTCGGACTGGTCGCCACCCCATTCGTCGTCATCCGCTTACGCTCGTTCGGCTCGCTCCCGTTGCGCGACGCGGTAGGTGGCAATCGGGAACGCGGTCAGGTCCGGGCATCTCGCCCCCCTCCACCTCACCGAGGCCGCTTCCAATAAGGTTCGCAGTCGGATCAGCACCAAGTGCTGCTCTTCAATCAGGTGGACATCTTCAGGTGTCAGGTGGCGATCTTCAGTTGCCGAATACAAGCGTCCGCAGGCGTCCGCCTCATACATGGCGTAGTCGAGGTGATACCAGTCTGGAGAGAAGGCGTCGAGCAGTGTCAGGCACCTCTCCTGCACATCCTTCCCAACACTCAGGCTGTAGGCGATGAAGTCCGGCAGGTGGCGGCGAAGCGCCGTGGCCAGGGAACGGGGGTTGAACTGTCCGGCGTCGGCTGCACGGAATTCCGGGTCCGCTTCGATCAAAACGATCACGGCGTTGAGGGCCGGTGAGTAGATGTCCGTTGGGCCGGAGATCTGGCCGAAGGCGGCCCAGCGGTGCCGGAATGAGTTATCAGCCACTGAGTACCGGTACGTCGGGGCCAACGGGTCGGTCAACTCGTCGAGTAGCGGGCGGACGAAGTCGAGCCGGCTGACGGCTCCCGAACGATACAGGCGTTCGACCGCCGCCGCGTCCGGCTTGTCCCGCTCGATCCACTCGGCGAGTGCGAGGATGGGGAGCGTGTCCGGCACCGCATCCAGCGCCACCAAGTGGCCGATCACTTCGCGTGCGTGGGAGTCGTCCCAGTCGAACTGCCGCCAGAGGTCGAGACGCGCGAGCGACTGCCGGCCGACGGCGTCCGGGTTGGACTGGTGGATGACCTCCAGCAGCCAGCGCACGAGTCCGTGGTCGCTACTCTTGAGCCCGGCCAAGACGGACACGACCAGAGGCACGGCCGGCTTCGCCGCCTCGCCGAAGCGGCCGAGAACGTCGATCACCCACAACTGGTAGTCGAGGGGGGCGAACTCGTCGCCGGCTTGGGGCGGAGCCGCCAGTGTGCCGATGAGGGTGGGGATGACCTCCGGCCCGACCGCCCACAGCACCCGGCACGCGCAGGCGGCAGCTTCGCACTCGAACGTGCTGAGGTCGCCCACGTCATCCGAGTTGTAGCGGATACGGAAGTGCCCGAGCAGCGTGGGCACGGCCGGCAGGGCGAGCGGGCCGTAGGTGAGCAGGAGTTCTTCGGCCAAGTCTGCCGGGGCGGGATGCGGCTCGCGGGCGGCCCGCACGAACCGGGGCGTGGGGACTAACCCAGCCAGCCCCAGCTCGCGAGTCAAATCATACCCGTGACTGAAGCGGAGGTCCGCGCCGCACACTTTGGCCAGCCCGATGACGAAGTGCGGGCTTCGCAACCCGGCCTTGTGGATCAACTTCAGAAGAGGTTCGGGCGGCTCGTCGTCGAACCGCAGGGCGTGACACACGGCCTCGCGGTCGGCGTCGTTCAGCCGCGAGAAGTCGAACCCTTCCAGGCTGGCGAGGCAGGCGGCGGCCCCGTCACTCCACAACTCCGACTTGTCGTCCAAGTCGTCGGACAGTCGCCACGTTTCGTCCGGGTCTTCGTATAGTCGCCACTCTTCGGCCACGCGAACGGCGGCCGAACCGGGCGATCCGGCCTCCGGGCGGTTGAGCCAACCCGCGTCCCACCGGACGAGGGCGAGGATGGTGGCCGGGAGTGCGTGTGTGCGATAGGCCCGGATCAGTTCCGGCACGGGGTCGAACTGGGCCTGCGGGCCGACCTTGCACAGCACCTTGATGACGGCGTGGAGGACTTCGGCGTTGGAGCGGTGTTCGTTCAGCGCCGCCGTCACGTCCGGAATCGCGGGAGGGCCGATCGACCGGAGCAGTTCGATGACCGGGTGAGTTTGGACCGCGCTCAACTGCCGGCCGCACGACTCGCCGGGGGTGAGCCGCCCGTTCCGTTTCAGGTGGCCGAGCAGGTGCCGCGTCAGACGGCCCGCCTCCTCACCCGCCCGCCAGTCGGGGGAACGGGCGTCGAGCGATCTCACGTCTTGTTCGAAGGCGTACATGCGGCCCTCGCCGCCAGCGTCGTATCGGGCGATGATCTGATCGATTTCGCCGTGCAGCTTGCCGCCGGAAAACCCCGCACCGCTCCCGCCGCCCGACTTCAGCCGCTCGGGCGAGATCAGCCCGAGGGTGCTGGCCAAGCCCAGCGCGCCGCTCAGTAATTGAACCGCGATGTAGTATCCGACGACGCGGTACACCGGCGATTCAAGCAACAGCCGCCCGACGACCCGCACGAACGCCAAACTGTCGGGCGGCGGCGGCTCGCAAGTCCAAAACAGGTATGCGATCAGCCCGGCGAGGTGGGCCGCCACCATCAGCGCGAACTGGTACTGGTAGATCCGCTTGGTGGTCTTGTGGCGAAACAGCTTCTGGCCGAGCAGCGACGCGGGCCACCCGCCGAGCAGTTCGAGCGCGTGCAACAGTCGCTCGGGGATGCGGCGGGCACCCTCCCTCTGAGCCCGCGATTTGTCCAACCAGAAGTACCCGAGCGTGACGACGCTGACCACCCCGAACCCGAGTAGCACCCAGGCCGGCAGTACTCCGGTCACGCCCGCCCAACCGATCAGGCCGACCCAAGCCGCGACCAAAACGACGTACACTTTGAACATCGGCGAACTCCTGATGACCCCACCCTACTCCCCCTGCTTCGGGGTGAACCACGGCGGCGGTTTGCCCGACTCCGCCACGGCCACGCTCACCCCGCCCGCCCGCAACTGCGCCGCCACCGGGCTGTTCGCCCGCGTGGTAATCACCAGGCGGCTGGCCCGCGCCGCCCCCCGCAGGTGGTCCGCCGGCACCGGCTCCACCGTCGTCGCGCCGGTCACGTCGGCCAGCGGGGTGAACCCCGCACGAACAAAGGCCGGGGTGCCGGGGCCGGTGCGGACGGCCCACGCCGTGCCGCCCACCAGCAGCGTCACGTTCCCCGGCAGTTCGCCGTGTACCCACGCCCACGCCACCGTCACCGCCATGCTGAGGGCCGTCTCCAGCTTAACCGCCGAGATCTTGTCCGTCGGGATGCTCGGCACCCACGGGTCGATCACCAGGAACAGGTCCATCGGCGGGGTGCGGTCGTACTCGCGGACGAGCAGTTGGTCCCGCCGGGCCGAGGTCTTCCAGTGAACGTCACGCGGGGAGTCGCCCTGGCGGTACGGGCGGATGCCCCGCACGTCGCCGTCGGCCGGGGCCGCCCGCCGCATGATCCGCCGCGACACGTCCGTCGCCGCCGTCTGCCGCAGCAGCCACCGCCGCAGCTCGGCCAAATCGACCACGCCCAGCGGGGGCAGCACGACCACGTCCCCGCCGGGGTCGAGCGGGCGGCGGAACTGGACCAGCCCGAACGGGTAACCGGACACGGCTTCGATGGGGGGCAGCTTGTGCCGCCCGCGGGTGCGGTAGTCGATCAGCCCGGTGAACTCGGCCGACTCGCCCGCCCCCAGCCGTGGCAGGAACCACGACCGCGGGGCGGTCGGCCCGGCCTCGCGCACCACCGCGATGGCCCGCGTGCGGGAGCGGTTCCACACCCGCCCGACGACGGTGGCCGTCTCGCCGGCGAACAGCGGCGGCGGCGGGGTGCGGGCGGCGGCGATTTTGGCGGCCATCCGCCACGCGAGGATGGCGTTCACCACTTGCAGGGCGAGGGCGAGGTAGGCGGTGAACGACAGCAGGTTGATCAGCTTGATCCACCCGATGACGGCGATGAGCAGGCCGACGGCGAGCCAGATGACCGCCTCCTTGGTGGCCATCGGCCGCGGCCACTGCCAGGGGGTGGGGGTCATACCGGTTCCTGAGGGTTGAACAGACCCTTCACAACATCTCCCGTGCGGTAGCGACCGGTCCGGCCGGTCTGGTAAACATGGTCAAGTCACAACTCGTGGCGATGACGAACGACCGCCCTGTCTCGGAGAAACCGCACGCCCGAAGCTCGCATGCGCCGTCCTCCCCGACGCACACAGGCTCCCTCGACCCCGGCGCAGTCAAGAAAACGCTGTGTGTCGGCCACACTCAGGCCTGTGCATCGAGGCACCACCCATCGGTCGTCGTGAGTGGCAGTCCGCCCCCAAACAACCCACCGACCCGAACCGCTTGCCCAATCAGCGGGCCGAACCCGGTGGCCGTGAGCCGGATGACGTCGAGGAAATCGTGTGCCTCGTCATAGTCGCGGGCCAGTTTCTCCCCGGCGAGACAGTCGAACACGCCCCGCCCCTGGGACGACAGGACGAGTAGCAGATCCGAACCGGGGGCGTACCCGACACCGAACAACCCACCAACCGCGAAGACGGGCAGCCGACGCCACGGCGCGGGCGGGTCCTGGATCGTTGGAGCGGTCGCCATTCGTGCGCCTCTGCGGCGGAACGGACATTGGAAACGTTGAGCTGTCGGATAGACCGGCCACCCCCCACCTCTCTCCCTGCGGAGCGGGGGAGAGGTCGGATCGGGAGCGAAGCGGACGATCCGGGTGAGGGGGTACTTCCTAC
Organism: Planctomycetia bacterium; assembly: GCA_031387445.1. Classification (GTDB taxonomy): domain Bacteria; phylum Planctomycetota; class Planctomycetia; order Gemmatales; family Gemmataceae; genus JALHQU01. The sequence continues at coordinate 36 of JANNDF010001204.1, read as the reverse complement.
AACCCAACCCCCTCACCCGCCGGGTTCACTCCGTTC